>CAZVQJ010000016.1:0-27970 GCA_964629165.1 uncultured Puniceicoccaceae bacterium | reverse complement strand
CCCGCGGGTGGAAGGGGTTCAACTCGGTTGGACGCACCGGGGAGGAGGCGTTACGTCAAGAGAGGGCGGAATTTATATCCGGCAGACGGAGGCTGGCACGCCAATTGCCACTCCAGCCCGGCGGCCCGAAAAACCATCTCCTGACGGGTTCAGGCCGTGCAGAAACCACGAAACAACATCCAGAACCATGCAGATCACGAACCTTCAGGAACTCTTTGTTCACGAGATCAAAGACCTTTATGACGCCGAGCACCGGATCGAAAAAGCGCTCGAAAAAATGGCCAAGAAGGCGGAGTCCTCTCAGGTGAAAAAGCTCTTCGAGAAACATGCCGAAGAGACGCGCGGCCACATCAACCGCCTTGAGAAAGTCTTCGCCGAGATCGACCAGAAGCCGGTCCGCGTAACCTGCGAAGGCACCCGCGGCCTGATCGAGGAAGCGGAGGAAATCATGAAGGAGACAAAGGACCCGGAAACTCTCGACGCGGCGCTGATCGCCTCCGCACAGAAGGTTGAGCACTACGAGATGGCCGGCTATGGTACCGCCCGCACATGGGCCCATGCACTCGGCTATGACGGCTGCGGTGACCTTCTGCAGAAGACGCTGGATGAGGAGGGTCAAACGAACAAGAAACTCAGTGCCGCCGCCGAAAAAATGAACCCGCGGGCGAACAAGTAGATGGCCGTATTCATTTCCGGCGCGGCGGTTTGCGCAGACGACGCCGTCGCGCCGGAACGGTTCTCCCGTCCGCTTCTCCACTCCTGCCGTGCGCCCGACGAGAGCCCAGCGCCTTTCTTCCCGGGAAAAACCCGATTCGCAGCCTGTGATGTATCAAAAATGGCGCGATCTTCTCTTCCTTCACTGGCGTTGGGATGCGGAAGATCTGGCTCATCGACTCCCACCGGGCCTGCATCTGGACACCTTTGAGGGTCAGGCATGGATCGGGATCATTCCGCTTTTCATTCATGATCTTCGGCTTCGGGCCATGCCCGCCGTGCCCGGGCTTTCCAGTTTCATGGAGCTGAACGTGCGCACGTATGTGCACGACAACGACGGGCGCCCCGGCATCTGGTTCTTTTCTCTCGATGCTGCCAGCGCACCCGCCGTGTTCTTCGCCCGGCAGTTACTGAAGTTGCCGTATTTCCGGGCGCGGATGCGCAGCCACCGCTCCGATGGAATGATCGACTATACGTCGCGTCGATATGGGCAGGAAATGGAGTCCCGCTACCGCTATCGGCCAGCGGAGGCGCAAGCGCCCGCCGAACCGGAGTCGCTCGAGTTTTTTCTGATCGAACGATACTTTCTGTTCAGTTGGGTCGGCAACACGCTCTGGAGCGGACAGGTTCATCACACACCCTACCCGCTGCACGCCGCCGAAGTCTCGGAATGGGACGACCACATCCTTGCGCTCGACGGCTTTACGGCGACCGGAATCCCTTTTGATCATGCGGTGTATTCACCCGGCGTCGATATGCAGATCTATCCGCCAAAGCGGATCTGTGGGAGTCCCTCAGAGTAACCGAAGAACCGTTTTCCTGAAGGCTCTCTTGGTCATATATCCTCTGTGCACGTTCCGCACCTGGCCTTCCCGATCGATGAAGAACGTCGTCGGCAGGGCGCGCACCCCCTCGTAGTCATTTGCGACCTGCGCGTCCCCCATCACAACGGGATAATTGATACCGAAATCCTCGGCGAAGGTGCGCACCTGCGCGACGGGAGCTTCATCGAGGGAGATGCCGACGATCACGAGACCAGCATCCTCGAGTTCTGCCTGCACTTCCACGAATCCGGGAATCTCCATGCGACAAGGCGGACACCAGGTCGCCCAGAAATTCAGCACGACGACCTTGCCTTCAAAATCTTTCGAGCGGTGCAGGTTTCCGTTCAGATCGAACAGTTCCCATTCCGGAGCAGCGTGGGCTTCAACCCGACTCGCCGTCCGGTTGAACCAGAACCAGACGCCGCCGAGAACAAACGCGGCGAGGAGCAGGTTCTGAAACCAAGGTCGTTTCAACATGCCCGTTTGATGACGACACCATCCCGGGTATTCCCGGCGAATCGCGCTTTCCTTCTGCGACAGGCGTTCCATCGGGTTTTTCGATCAACGAAGAGAGCACCATTCGACGGAAGACTCCGCCACCGCACCCAAGCGTGGAACGCCGGCCCTCAGAACTGGAAATCGCCCTTCAGCCACCAAGTGCGCCCGGGCTCATTGACGCGCATGGTGGGCGGAGGAAACCCGGCCACGAAGCTCCCCCCCCGGCTCAGGTGTTCAGCGTATGTCTTGTCGAAAATATTGTCGATTCCCGCCGTCACGCGGAACTGTCGGCTAGGCCGCCACGATCCATGGAGGGAAAATATCGCAAACCCGGCGCTGCGCCCCAGGTCCTGTCCCACGATATTTCCCTGGTTCAGCGCATACCGATCCTGCTCATCGACGAGTCGCGCAAGCCCGCCGATCATCCATCCGGTTCCGGTGTAGCGCACGCCGAGCCGGGCCTCGAGTGGGGGCTGCTGGGCCAGCGGAAGATCGTCTGTGCGGTTGTTCCCCCGCACATACGAGAGTGAACCATCGACCTCCCAGCCAGGGGCAAACCGGTAGAGGATGCTCGCCTCCCCTCCGAGGGCTTCCGTCTCCACGTTGCGCGCGATCGTGGCGTTACGAACGCTCATCATACCGGGCTTTTCAATCCCGCTTTCGATCAGGATGAAATCGTCGACGCGATTGATAAAGAAGGCGATCGAAGTGGTCAGGGGGCCCTCCTGATGAATGAGACCGAGATCGATCTGCGTCGTGCGCTCCGCCTCGGTCGAGAATGCGCTGACACTGCCGGCGCTTTCCTTGCTGAAGATCTCCCAGTAGTCGGGAAAACGCTGGGCGTGTCCCAGCCCCAGGGAAAGATGCGTGTGTTCGCCGAGATCATGCTCATAACGGATGAATGCACTCGGAAGCGCGTCTTCCCGCACAGCCTCCGCCGTGGGGTTGGGAGCAGATCCGGACATCCCGGTGGGAACTGTTTGGCGGTGGTCTTCCGCCCGCCAGAAGTCCAGACGCGCTCCGCTCACGAGACGTCCCGAAACTCCCATTGAACGGGTTGTTTCAAAGAACAGTCCGATCGCCGCAAACTCCGCATCGCGCTCCCGTTCCTTGACCCCGTATGGATCGTCCGGCTCATCGCTTGTACTACGATTTCTGTGACGGTTTCCCTGAAAATCGATTCCCGTCGTGAGCTGCGATGACTCCCCCCACCCCAGATCCACCGTCGCACGGCCCCCGTAGGTCAGGCGGTCGGGATTGGAGGCGGCTCTTCCCGGCATCATCATCGAAGGCGCAAAGTCGCGCAGGGAAAAATTGTCCATCACATGGTCCACATAGTTGTAGAAAACGTTCGCTTCGACCGAACGCACGAGATCCGAAATCCCACTCCGGCGAAAGCGCAGGCCCAGATTCTCCCGGGCAAACCGGGAGCCGTCCATCATACGGTCGGCATACGCCGCCTCGCCGTCACTGCGGATCGCAGACAGCTCGAGAAGCGTGTTTTCAACGGGGGTCCATCCGATCGCCAGGTGGGCGCTCCATCGGTCATACTGCGAGGCGACCGACCGACCCGAGCCGTCTTCATAGTCATTGGCCGAGGTTCTCGTTGCGGTTCCCTCGATGTATCCGTGTCGATCGCCGGCCCGGATATCCAGCAACTGGTCGTTCCGCCCGAACGAGCCGACTGTGACCGCTCCTTCCACCTCCACGCCCGGCCCCGCGAAGGGCTGCGGGTCCCGCTCAAAAAGGACCACGCCCGCTGAGCTTCCGGGCCCATAGAGAACAGTCTGAGGCCCTTTCAGGACGGTGACGCGATCATAGGCGCTCGGAAACACATAGGCGGTTGGTGGATCCATCCGGTGCCCGCATCCGCCAAGCACATTCTCGCCATCGAGCACAATCCCGAGCCGCGAGCCCGCCATTCCACGCAACACAGGATCCCCGTCCGTTCCCCCTTTCCGGATGACGTTGAACCCCGGAATTCCCCGCAAAATCTCGGCGCCGTCCTGCGCGGGTATCGGTTGGGCCGGGGCATTCGGATCGATCTCCACGATCAGCGGATGTTCGAGCGAATGCGCGATGACGGCGACATCCGGCAGTTCGAAAAGCGGCTCGTTGGCCGCCCTCGAAATACCGGGCGAGAGAGCGAGGGTCGCCGTACCGGCGATCGATAATGAGAATGCGAAAGGAGAAAGTTTCATCACGCGTACAAGGATGGTTGCGTATGGGAAAGCCGTCAGGCGGACGGAGGTTGCAGGGAGGCTGATCAAATGCGGACACCGCTCGGCGGCGGAATCCGGCTATGAGCACCGGACGGCGCGCGATGCGTGCCCCGGTGAATGGGGGTCTATCAAGACCCGTTGGTCAGACCCTTCGAGGGGGCGGTGACGCCGGTCCCTCGGCGAGATCCGGGAGGGCTCGCAGCCCTGTAGTGATCATGTCATACGCCAGCGAAGGCACCCGGAGAGTGAACTCCGACAGGGCCAGCGGCAAGAGCGGCATTCTCTCAATCCCGCTGCCCGGAAGCATGTCAGCGTCCTGCGAGGCGTCCGGGCGCGTGGCTTCCACGATGTGGCAGAGCGAACACAATTCATTCCCCGAAAGCGTCGTCACGAGGGCACCCGTCATCGATTCGCTTTCCGCATTCTCGATCCACATCCCGGTCCAGGCTGCCACCTGCAACAGATCCCAGAGGGTTCCCGTCGCAATGATGCACGCCCCTGCCAGGAAAAGCATCCGGAACCGACGCAACCCACCCGCCGAACGCTGCCTGCGACGGTGCGGTCGAAGACGCGGTAGATGGCGGGCATGAGAACGATTCATCGTGACCAGGATGACACCGTTTCACCATCTGCGCCTTGACGCAAATCAACGATGCTGCAAAGGACCCTCATTTCGGCCTCCATCCAAGAGGATCCCAGTATTCGATGGGCTGTCCGTCATAGTCGGTCAATCGACCCGGCGAAATCCAGTAGGCGTCCGTCATGTCAAGAAAAGCGCCGTCTGGAGAAAATACACGAGTCGGCGCGCGAAAATATTCTCCAGTCGAGGGATCCTCCGGATCAACCCCTTCAAGATGATCGAGTTCCCCAAGCAGCCGATGCGACGAAAATGACAGGACCACCCCCTTCACGCGATTCGTCCCCGCAGCCAGGCCCGGATAGCCCGGAGCGAGCTGATAGAGTTGGCCCCGGGTCCAGGCGGGATTCATCGCAACTTCGTATCCCGCGAGGAGGCGTTCATGGTAAAAGCCTCCCGGGAGTAGCGAACCGTAGACGAAGACGTGATGGAGAGCATCCGGCAACGACATCGTAGAACGCACCGACTATCGTTCAACCGGAACCGAGAGGTGTTCCATCTCATGCACGACATCGCTGAGGAACTGCGCACCCGCGACCCCGTTGAGCCAACGATGGTCAAAGCTCAGACAGAGGCTGACCACCTCGCGGGCATCCTGTGCGGGCGTATCATCGTAATGGGCTTCCCCTACAAACAACGTGCCGATGGCAGGCGGCACGACCACCGGCAACGCATCGCGCACCTTGAAGCCTCCCATGCTCGTGAGAATCAGCGGCACCCCCGATTTCGAACGGCCACGCCCAGCCCTCACCTGTGCCACAGCTTCATCGTAGGCACTCGCAAAGGCAAACCAGTCGAGGGTGTTCGCCTCCTCGATAATCGCCGTGTCGAGGGCGTCGTTCTGGAGCGCTACAGCGACACCGAAATCAAAGTTCTGGTGCTGCACGAGCGTGTCTTCGGGAGTCACCGTGCAGGTAAAGATCGGGTGCTTTTTCATCCCCTGCACAAGTGCCCACGCGATCATCACGGTCGGAGAGGGTGCCCGTCCACCCGCACTTTTCGCCTGACTGCGGGCCTCGCGGATCGCGCTGAACCCGGCCTTCACCGTCATGTGGGCGGGAACTACATTGCGCATTTGCGCCACGATATGGGGAGAGAGACCGCCTTCCGTCGGGCGCACCAGCATCGGAGCAGGACGACCTCCCGACGGGGCAGCCGGAGTCGCCGGACCGGGAACCCTTCCTGTCTCCACCTCAACCTCGATGATCACCTGTTCGACCGACACATCATCCCCCTCGGCGATGTGCCAGCACTTCACCGTTCCCTCGAAGGGCGCCTCGATCGGAAACAGTGCCTTGTCCGTTTCGACTTCACAGAGCGGATCGTCCTGCTCGATGCGGTCTCCGACCTTCGCGATCAGACTGATGACACGTGCGCTCGTAATGCCTTCGCCCAGAATCGGCACCCGGATCTCACGCGTCTCACTCACCGTCGAGCCCTCCGAGAAGGTCTCCTTGAACTTCGCCACAGCAGGATTCAAGGTCGGCGTAGTCGGCTGCGTAACGAATTCTCCATTACGTTTGAGGGAGGTCGAAAGGAGCGACCGCAGGGACTGCACAACCTGCCTGCGGCTCGGCAGGGAAGCGTATTCAAGAACTGGATTGTACCCCACATTCACATCCGGTTTTGCAAGGTGGATGGGCGCCGCGCGGAGGCGGGAAAACAGCTCTGCGTCGTTGACGATCAAGGAAATGATCTTTTGTCCGACCGAACAGCTTTCAGCATCTTCGTGGACCACGAGCAGGCGGCCCGTCTTCGCGACCGAGGATTTGATCGCCGCCATGTCGAGCGGTACGATTGTCCGCACATCGATCACTTCAATGGCACCTGCGTCGAGAGCGAGTTCGCGGAGCGCTTCCCCCACAATCTCAAGGCAGTTCCCCCAGGAAACAACCGTAACCTGGTCGCCACCCTCGACCACCCGCGCCTTGCCGAAGGGCACCGGTTGCGGCGCTTCCGCCAGTTCGTGCGGATGCCACATGAGGTGCTTGGGAATGAGGATGAGAGTCGGACTCTGCCCGTGCATCGCAGTCCAGAAAAGCCCGGCCGCATCCTCCGGCGTGCTGGGAATCGCTACCTGCAGCCCGGGAAAGTGCGCGAGTGTCGCTTCGTTTGCCTGGCTGTGCCAGATCGCACCGCCGGGCAGGTAGGCCCCATAGGGAGCGTAGATCACGGCCGGTGCCGACCACTCGCCATTCGTGCGCCAGTGCAAGGTCGAGAGATTGGTCACCAACTGGTTGAAACCTGCCCAGATGTAGTCGGTGAACTGGATTTCAAAGACAGGGCGCTTCCCATAGGCCGCGAGGCCGACCGCAACACCGAAAATCGTGGATTCCGCAAGGGGAGAATTGTAAACATTTTCTGGATACGCAGAAGAGAGGCCCTTCGTCAGACTGAAGACGCCTCCTTTCGGATCTTCGATGTCCTGGCCAAAAAAGACAAAATCATCCGACCGCCCAAGACCGGCCCGAAAGGTCGCATTGATCGTGTCCACCATGCGCGTCTTGTTCTCGAGGGACAGTTCCAGCTTCGGGGGGTTGACGGCCGGCCCGAGGACGTGATCGAGGACATCTTCCGGATCCGGATCCACTTCCTCGAACGCACGCGCAAAATCCGCCCTGATCTCATGATCGACCTCGCTGAAAAGCTCCTTGTAGTCGGCCTCCGTGAGCACCCCGGCTTCGATCAGGCTTCGCTTGAGCCGGTTGATTGGATCCTTCTCCTCGAGACCGGCAAGCTCCTCGGCGGAACGATACTTCCGGTGATCGTCCGCGCTGGAATGACTCGAGATGCGCTCCGTCTTGCACCAGATGAACTTGGGACCGCCGCCCGCACGGATGTCGTCCATCGCAGGTTTCACCGCCCCGTAAACGGCATCCACGTCACAGGCATCGATGCAGGTCCAGTCGTCGCGAGAAAGCACGCCTAGAGCGAGCGGATGCGTGTTCTCGGTGACGGTCGAAATGCCGATACCGTTGTCCTCCACGAGCACGATGAGGGGGAGATTCTTTTCCTTTGCGAACGCGACGGTCTCGTAAAAATCGCCCTGGCGCGTTCCCGCATCCCCCACCGTCGTGACAACGACGTTCGGTTTACCGTCCAACCTGACCCCCCACGCCAGTCCACACGCCGGAAGGAGCGAGGCGCCCACGACTGAGGCGACGCTGAACACGCCCAGCTTGCGGTTGCTGTAATGAGCAGGCATCTGGCGTCCACCACTCGCGCTGGAACGTTTCGCGAAGAAGGCAAGGGCGAGATCGTAGTTTTCCATTCCCCGCCCCAGCGCAATCGGCCGGTCCCGGTAGTATCCGGAGAAAAAATCGCCTTCCTCCATCAGCTGGCCGACAACCGCGAGCGCTTCATGGCCCATTCCGGAGACGTGAAACCAGCCGCGCCCCTGGCGGATGAGGCTCTGCTCGCGCAGGTCACCCAGGCGGCTGCGGAGCATGGTGCGGAGAAGGTGAAGCTTCGCGTCGGTATCGAGACGGCTCATGTTGAGTGGTGATCGGGTTCAAAGGATCGGCATCGGTTGAGCCGGGACCCTCCAGGAAGAGAATCCATGGATGGCCAGAAGCCTTGAATCACCGTGCTGGTGGGTCAATTCCGGAGTGACTCCCGCGGCCATCGTTGCCATGCCGGTGACCAGCAGGTCGTCCGGCCACCGATTTGCTCGCGGACAAGCGGCTTACCGGTGCGCGGGCAGTTTCCCCCGTTTCGCCAGCGATGATTGAAGAGCCAGTCGTCGGGAAGCGATGCACTCAGCTCATGCGACACTTCGGCGCTTCCCTCCCCCGCGATTTCCCGCATCGCGTCCTCCGCTACAGAACGGATACAGCGATGGAGAACGGACAGCTTCCGCCCGGCCAGGAGGCCCGCCGGGCAGTCTGGGCGGATGCGCGCGCGCCAGAGGATTTCATCCGCCATCCAGTTGCCGATCCCCGGAAACCGTTCCTGCATGAGAAGGACCGCCTTGATCGGAGAACGTGCACGCCGCTGCAGGAAATCGCGCAGAGCGCTCCGCGTGAAATCGTCTGACAGCACGGGCGGGGGCAGCGACGACCACCACCGGGGCGCTACTTCTCCTGCCTCCCAGAGAATCCTGCCGAAGAGCCTGTAGTCATTGAAAACAAGCGCCCGGCGACGGGTAAAGAGAACCAGGTGATCGTGCTTTCCCGGCACCATCTCGGCCGCCGCCGATTGCAGGCGCCCCGCCATCCCGAGATGCACGCCGAGCCATTGATGGCGGGCGAACTGAAAGAGCATCTGCTTCGCCTGCGCCGCCGAATCGACAAGGACTGCCCCCGTGAGACCCGCGCGGATACGCGCCGGGTTCACATCGCGAAAAACCCGAGCGTGATCGTGCAGGTGTACACGCACAATGGTTTCCCCATGGGCCCGGGCCCATTGTTTCCGGTAAAACTCGACTTCAGCCAGTTCCGGCATCAGCGCCCGCGCTCGACAAACCCGACCTTGCGGTAAACCTTCGAGAGTGTCCGGTAGGCTCGCTTCTGCGCTACCTCCGCTCCCGCTTTGAGCACACCGTCGAGATAGCTCCGGTCATCCTTGATCGCACGATAGCGTTCCTGGATCGGCGTCAGCAACGCCACGACGGACTCCGCGACAGCCTCCTTGAAGGCGCCGTAGCGGGCATCGGCAAACGCCGCTTCGAGATCGGCAATGCTGCGGCCCGTCGAGACGCTCATGATGCCCAGGAGGTTGCGAATGCCGGGCTTTTCCGCCACCGCCCGGACCTCGCTGCCACTGTCGGTTACGGCACTGCGAATCTTCTTCCGAACCACATCCGGTGCGTCGAGCAGATAGATGGACGCCTGCTGGTTGACATCGCTCTTCGACATTTTCCGCGTCGGATCCTGCAGCGACATGATGCGGGCACCCACCTTGGGAATATCCACCTCCGGAACCTTGAAGGTATCGCTATAGGTCACATTGAATTTTTGAGCGAGGTCCCGGCACAGCTCGACATGCTGCTTCTGGTCTTCCCCGACGGGCACTCTGTCCGCGTTGTAGAGGAGGATGTCCGCGGCCATCAGAACCGGGTAAAAGAGCAGGCCGCTGCCGACAAACCCGCGCTCCTGGCGCGCTGACTTGTCCTTGAACTGCGTCATGCGCTCCAACTGTCCGAGCGGGCAGATGGAGCCAAGCACCCATGCGAGTTCACTATGACCCATGACGTGGCTCTGCACGAACAGGTGGCACTTTGCCGGATCGAGCCCGCAGGCAATATACATCGCGAGGGTTTCGTAAGTCACCTTGCGCAGTTCCGCTGGCTTGTACGGAACCGTGATGGAATGCATATCCACGATCCCGAAAAAGCACTCATGATCCTCGATCAGCGCCGCCCAGTTCTTGATTGCGCCAAAGTAATTGCCGAGGGTGAGGAAGCCCGAGGGCTGGGCGCAGGTCAGGATTACCGGTCTCGCGTCGTCGTTCATGGTCCGTTCTCGTTGGAAACGGGAAAGCTAAGTAGATCGGGAATGCGGGCCGCAATGGCTTTCTTGCCATCGACTCCTCGGGAGGCTCCCTCTCCCGGCGTTTTGCGCCCGTTTATAAAGGAATCCAATTCCTTGGGTTTCAGCCATTTCGATGATTTCCTGAAACTTCAGTTCGATCCCGATTGTGTATCGTCGTGTAACCGGACTGCCGTGCGAGGCGAAAGGAAGCTCCTCTGACTCAGCGGAGTTTTCTTGCTTCTTCACGGCAAGGCGGATGCAAAAAGTCCCTTTACTCCAAGCTCAAAGCTATTCCTGCAACCGTGTTTTCCCTTCGTTATTTCTTCAGAAGCTGCCGATTGGCGATTGTTTTCGCAGCCGGTGTGGCGGTCGCCCAGGAGCCCGTCTCCCGGGTCCTCCCGCTCCCGCTCGAGAGCGTCATTAGCGATGCCCTGCGTCACAACCTCGGCCTGCAGATCGACCGGCTCGACAATGTCATTTCGGGGGCGGAGGTGATCGAGGCGGATGCCGCTTTCGACACCCTCCTTTTTGCCGACGGCTCGATCAGCCAGAGTGATTTCAAAAACGAAGGGATCCCCGTCGAGGTAACCGACGAGACCGGCGAGACGATCGTCGTCAACCGCCCGACGTCTTCGGACCGACGGTCCTACTCCGCCGGGGCAAGCAAGCGCCTTCGCATGACGAACGCTTCGGTAGTTCTCCAGACCCGCCTCGCCCGCACCGCCGGTTCCCGTTTCGATCCATCCACGGGCGAACAGTTCGGCGGCTCCCTCACGCAGAGCGCGGATCTCGAAATCAGTATTTCGCAACCGCTCCTGCGCGGTTTCGGCAGGGACATCGCGACCGCGCCACTGGAAAGAGCGCGGGCGGCCGACCGCGCAACCCAGCACCGCCTGCGCGGGTCCGCCCTCGACCTCATCGCGCAAGTCGAGGCCACCTACTGGCAGCTTGCGGCAGCGGTTTCCCGCCGAGAACTCCGGGAGACCAATCGCGAGCTGGCGGAGAGCCTCCTCGAGGAAACGCGCGAACGTGAACGGCTTGGCCTCGCGACACGGCTCGATCTGGTCCAGGCAGAGGCCAACCTCGCGCAGCGCGAAGAGGACATTCTCGTCGCCGAACAGGACGTGCTCGAATCCCGCGACGAGCTTCTTTCCCTCCTCGGTGTGCTCGACGAGGCCCTCGAAATCGAACCCGTTTTCGTTGTCGAGGACCTGCCTCAGGCACCTGCCTCGGTGCCCGAGTTCGCTGGCGTCTGGCGGGCCGCGCTTGCGAGTGATTATGCCGCCGCCGCCCAAGAAGAAATCCTCAACCAGCGCGAGATCGATGTGCGGGTGGCGGAGGACGACAGGCGCCCCGAGCTGGACCTCGTTGTTTCCGGCTCCCTCGGCGGTGTCTCCGACGAGAATGCCCGCGAAGCCTATGATCTCGCCCTCGACCGCGACGGCGAGAGCTGGAACGTCAATCTCGGCTTCTCGATTCCGTGGGGTCGCCGGGCCGCCAACGCCAGCGTCCGGGCCGCCAATGCCCGTGTCGAACAGGCCGAATGGCAGCTTCTCCAGATCAAGCAGGATTTGCTTCGCCGTGTCCGCAGCGCGTGGCGCGAGTTCGATATTCGTCAAAAACGTCTGGATACGGCGGAACTCGTGGAACGCCTGCAGGTGGAGACCTTCGACCGCGAACGGTCCCGCTTCGATGAAGGGCTCTCCACTTTTCGCGACGTGCTGGAAACCCAGCGGGATCTCGACAACGCCCGCCTCTCCCTCCTCGAGGCGAGAGTGGCTGCCATTCAGGCCGACCTCGACCTCGACCGTCTTCGCGGAACCCTCCTCGATCGCCACGGCCTCTCATGGGCCGACGCTCTCTCCCAATCGACTTTTGTCGATCCACGGTAAGTCCGTGTGTTCCCGTTCATCTTTGGCGCAGCTATCCTCATGCCCCCGCCGCCAGCCTCCCTCCCGCTTTCCTGATTCGTCTATGCCCCCACGGCTGGGGCCGACCCTCTTTCCAGAATGAAAAAGATCGTCATTTTCCTCATCCTCGCCGTCCTTATCGGCGGTATCACCTATCTTGCGATGCGCGACCGAGGTGATTCCGCGACCGCCGTGACGACCCAGAAGGCGACGCGAGGAGACATCACCAGCATGGTCACCGCGACGGGGAAGGTTTTCCCCGAAACCGAAGTGAAAATTTCCTCCGAAGTCTCCGGAGAGATCATCGAAATGCCGGTCAGGGAGGGCCAGACGGTCGAACGGGGCGACCTCCTTTTGCGCGTGAATCCCGTGACCCTCGAGGCCCAGGTGCTGCAAAGCGAAGCCGCCCTGCGCGCCTCGCAGGCCAACAGCAGTGAAGCCGAGGCCCGCATGCTCCAGGCCAACCTCACCTATACCCGGACCCAGAACCTTTTCGAAAAGGGCTTTGCCACGCAGGACCAGGTCGATGAGGCACGGACCGCCTACGAAGTCTCCCGCGCCGCGTTTTCGGCCACCCAATCCCGCATTGAGCAGCAGGAAATGCTCCTCAAGGAAGCGCGGGATTCATTTGCCAAGGCGACCACCTACAGCCCGATGTCCGGGACCATTTCCGCCATCGACGCCGAGCTCGGCGACCGGGTCGTCGGGACCGGCCAGTTCGAGGGAACCGAGATCATGAGGGTGGCCGACCTTGAACGGATGGAGGTCCATGTGGACGTGAGCGAAGCAGATATCGTGGCCGTGAAAGTGGGCGACCCCGCGACGATCGAGATCGATGCGCTGCCGAACGAGCAGTTCGAGGCTGAGGTGAGCGAAATCGCGAGTTCCGCCACTTCGGAAAACCAGAGTTCGCAGGACCAGCTGACGACGTTTCTCGTGAAAGTGCGGCTCCTCGATCCAAATGACTCCATCCGTCCCGGGATGACCGCAACGGCTGACATCCAGACCGAGACCGTCACCGAGGTCGTCCGGGTTCCCCTCCAAGCCGTCACCGTCCGGCCCCGCGAAGAAGTCCGGCGCCAGCTCGGGGAGGAAAACGATGAGCCGGAAGGGGGCAATCCCCGCGCGATGCGCGATAATCTGCGCCGGGTCGTTTTCATTGTCCGCAACGGCACCGCGATCCTCACTCCGGTCGAAACCGGCATTGCCGACAACCGCATGATCGAAATCCGCTCGGGCGTAGAGGTGGATGACGAGATCGTGACGGGAAGCTATAGTGTGCTCAGCCGCGACCTCATCCACAACGCCCCCGTGACGGTGGAAAACATCGTCGGCCCCGGCGGATTTGGCGGCCGCAACTAAGACCGATCCTGCCACCATTTCCACCCCGATTGACATGACTTCTCCACCGACCGGCTCCCACGATCCGATCATTCAGATCACCGGCGTCGAAAAGATCTACGACCTCGGGCGCGCCAAGGTACATGCGCTCGCGGGAGTCGATCTCCGCATTTATCCAAACGACTATATCGCCGTGATGGGTCCTTCCGGAAGCGGCAAATCGACCCTCATGAACATGCTCGGATGCCTCGATACGCCGAGCGGGGGCCAATATTATTTCGGCGGGGAAGACGTCGCCCGGATGAGCGACAACCAGCTCGCGGACATTCGCAACCGTCGGATCGGCTTCGTTTTCCAGAGCTTCAACCTGCTTCCGCGCGCCACCATCCTGCGCAACGTCGAACTGCCCCTCGTCTATGCCGGGCTTCGAAAGCAGGAACGCATGAAGCGCGCTTCCCATGCCCTCGAGCAGGTCGGGCTCGGAACCCGGCTGCATCACCGCCCGAACGAGCTTTCCGGGGGACAACGCCAGCGCGTCGCAGTCGCTCGCGCCCTCGTGACGAATCCGTCCATTCTCCTCGCGGACGAACCGACCGGCAACCTTGACTCGAAAACGGGTGAAGAGATCATGGCCCTCTTTGAGGACCTCTACCAACGGGGCCACACCATTATCCTGGTCACCCACGAAGAGGATATCGCCCGGCACGCGCGGCGTCTCGTCCGCCTGCGCGACGGATTGATCGAAAGCGACACCGCCATCGAGCGTCCCGTCTCCGTATGATTCGCACCCTGCGCCGCACCTACACCGACTTCGCCGAGAGCTGTCGCATCGCCGGAGAGCAGCTGCGCGCGCACAAGTTCCGCTCTCTCCTGACCGCTCTCGGGGTGATTATCGGCGTGTGGGCGGTCATTTCCATCGGGGTGGCCATCGATGGCCTCAATCGCGGTTTCAACAAAAGCCTCGATCTCCTCGGTTCCGATCTGCTCTACGTGGAGAAATGGCCGTGGCGGGACCTCGGAGACGACTGGGTGTTCTATCGGAACCGGCCGGCCATCCAGACCGACTACGCGGCCCAGCTGAACGAGATTATCGCGGAAACGCCCAACTCGACGCTCGTCATCGCCGTGCCCGTCTCCGGGACCCAGCGGGGAATCGGCCGCAATGACCTCATGGCTGGGGGCGTCAACATTTCGGGCACCAATTCGGAATATGCCTACACGAGCACAGCCAAAATCGAATACGGACGCTTTTTCACTCACCCGGAATCGATCAGCGGACAAAACGTCATTGTTCTGGGTTCTCAGGTCGCCGGAGCTCTTTTCCCGGAGGGCGTCGAGCGGGCCATCGGCGGCAAGGTGAAGATCTCCGGACTCACCTACACCGTGATCGGGGTGCTCGAAGAACAGGGAAGCTTCCTCGCGATGATGAGCATGGATAATCAGGCGATCATGCCGCTGGGCTCCTTGCGGAAGTTTCACTCAAGCCGCCGCTGGTGGAGTGGAAACAACTCCATCCATGTCATGAAAAAACCAGACGCCAGTCGCGACGAGGCTCGCGACGAGATCATTGGAGCGATGCGGCGTATCCGGGGCCTCATGCCGGATGAACCGGACGACTTCGAGGTCAATGCGTCGGACGCGATCGAGTCTTCTCTCGGCCCCCTCCAGACCGGACTCGCGATCGCCGGCTTTGCCATCACGGGGCTCTCTCTCTTTGTCGGCGCGATCGGGATCATGAACATTACCTTTGTGAGCGTGAAGGAGCGCACCCGCGAGATCGGGACCCGCCGGGCGATTGGAGCCCGGCGCAGCTCGATCCTCATGCAGTTTCTCCTCGAAGCGGTTTCCATCTGTCTGCTGGGAGGCCTCGTCGGTTTGACCAGCGCCTATCTGACACTCCTCGCCGTTCTCTATTTCCTCCCTTGGTTCCTCGGCGTGGTTTCACCTGTCCTGATCACGTTTGCGGTTCTCATCTCGATCGCCGTCGGCATCGCCTCCGGATTCGTGCCCGCGCTCCTTGCGTCACGGCTTGATCCAGCAACCGCCCTGCGCCATGAGTAAGCGCAAACGGTCAGGCGGATTGCGTGTTTCCGACCTCCTTGCTCTTTCCGCCGGTTCCCTCCGGGCCAATCTCCTGCGCTCCGGGCTGACGGTTCTCGGGGTCGCCATCGGTGTCTTTTCCGTCGTCGCGGTGATGACTGCCCTGTCGGCGATGAGCGCGTCGATGAGCACCAGCCTGAATGTCTTTGGCGCCAACGTGCTCCAGATCTCGCGTCAGCCCGCCGTCCAGCTCTTTGGCCGTGACCGCAGTTACTGGCGCCGCCCTGTGATCACTCCCAAACAGGCGCAGGAGTTCAAGGAAGAGATGGATTCCCTCGCAATTTCGACCACCCTCTACGCCGAAGACGGCAACGAGCGGGCACGCTACCGGGACAAGGTGACCTCTCCGATCTTCCGGATCGTCGGGACCAATGAAAATTATCTTCTGACGAACAAGTATGAACTGGCTCTCGGGCGGAACCTGACGGCCGCGGATGTTGAGTTCAACCGCCCCGTCACCGTGATCGGTGAAGATCTGCGGGAAGAGCTTTTTCCCAACGAGGACCCGATGGAGAAGATCATCGTTCTCGATGATAGCCGCTACACCGTGGTGGGGGTACTGGAAGCCCGGGGCGAACTCTTCGGGAGGTCCATGGACACGATTGCCATCGTTCCTCACACCCGCTTTGTGGCCAACAACTGGCATCGACGCCGGAGCATGGACATTGCCGTCCAGGCCGCGTCGGCCGAAGCCCTCGAGGCGACCCAAGGGGTCATCACGGGGTATATGCGACTCGTCCGGGGACTCGCACCTGAAGAACCGAACGATTTCGAGGTGAACTCCAACGAGGCCCTTCAGGCCTCCGTGCGTGACATCATGCTCCTTGTCGGCACCGTCGGGCTCGGCGTCAGCGGCATTGCCTTGGTCTGTTCCGGGATCGGCATCATGAACATCATGCTCGTCAGTGTGACCGAGCGGACCCGTGAGATCGGTGTGCGCAAGTCGCTCGGTGCGCGCAAGGTGAACATCCTCGCACAATTCCTTCTCGAGGCAATTTTCCTCTCCGAGGCGGGTGCCGTGATCGGCATCGCCCTCGGCTTCGCGGCGGGCAACCTGATCGCCATTCAACTGAATGCGTCCATGATCATCCCATGGTTCTGGATCGGCGCGGCGGTGGCGGTCTGTTCGGTGATCGGTATCGGATTCGGCTTTCTTCCCGCCTACCGGGCGGCCAATCTGCACCCGGTCGAAGCGCTGCGATACGAATGATTTCCGCCACTCCTTGACGCTCGCCTTGACCAAGGCCCCTGCCCGGAGTTTTCTGGAGAAATGCGTGTTCTCCTCGCCTTCGACAAGTTCAAGGATGCCCTGACAGCGAAGGAAGCCTGCCACATCGCGATGGAGGTCCTTTCTGCGTCACAACCGGAGAGCGAACTGATCCAGGCCCCGCTGACCGACGGTGGCGAGGGCTTCGCGCGCATTCTCGCGGAGGCCGTCGCGGGCGAAATCGAAATCGTCACGGTTCTCGATCCGCTCTTCGCGCCGATTGATGCCGCGCTCGGATGGATTGATCTCGCAGCCGTTCCGGCCCGGGCTCGCGATCTCCTTGGCCTCCCCGCAACGGGGAGGCTGGCAATCGTCGAGATGGCTCAGGCAAGCGGACTGGAGCTGCTGCCCCCCAGCCAGCGGGATCCGCGCCTGACGTCCACCTTCGGGACCGGTCAGCTGATCGCGCACGCCGGGGCGGAAGGGGCCGATGCGATACTCCTCGGGATCGGCGGGAGTGCCACCAACGACCTCGGCCTCGGTGCTCTCGAGGCACTGGGTCTCATCGCTTACGACCGGGAAATGCAGCCCGTGCGCCACATCACACCGGCAAAATGGGACCAGATCACCTCCCTCGAAGGCCTCGTCAATGCACGCCAGAAGCTCCCCCCCTTGCGGATTGCCTGTGACGTGAAGAATCCGTTGCTGGGGGATCGAGGAGCAACCGCCGTATACGGAACACAGAAAGGGCTCCGCGATGAACATCGAAGCGGGATGGAACAAGGGCTGCACCGGCAGGCGCTGCGCCTGATGGGATTGTTCGGGCACGACCCGGCCACCTTTGCCGACCGCCTTGCGGAACCCGGAAGCGGCGCCGCCGGCGGCATCGCCTTCGGACTCCGTCAAGCGCTTCCCGAGACCCGTTTTGTCGCCGGGTTTGAACTGGTGGAAGCCTGGTTGGACCTGCGAGCGAAGATCAAAGAGGCCGATATCGTCGTCACCGGTGAGGGCCGATTCGATGCCAGCTCTCTCGATGGCAAGGGACCGGTAGCCATTCTCCGCCAGGCGATCGAAGCTGGCCGTGAGGTCCATGTTTTCGCGGGATCAGTGGGCAGCGACCTTGGCGAACAGCTGCCGGCAGAGGCGCTCATTCATCCGATTTCTCCGCCTGAACTGCTTCTTCCGCAAGCGCTCTCGGAAGCTCCCGTGCGCCTTGCCACGGCGATTCATGCCGCCTTCGCTGGCTGACCCCGTCTTCGCAGCCAAAATTCACCGTCTGTCATTTCCCGCACGGATACCCTTGCTTCAGGGCAACCCCCGAACGCAGGATTCGACGTTTCACCGCATGATGGATGAAGAGGAAGCCTTGCACGCTTTGCGGCGTGAACGAATCGTCCGGGTAAAGCGCCTGTTGCGCTGGATGCCCCGCCGCGCGAACGTTCACCGCTATCCGATTTTGAAGTGGTTTGCGCGATCCGCCCGCAAACGAGCGTTCCTCTGGTCCTTCCGGACAGGTGCCGCCGTACCCGCCATTTACGCTGGCTGTGTCCTCGCATTCAGCCCCCTCTATGGTGCCCAGCTTCCCCTCGCCTTTCTGCTCGCTCTTCTCCTGCGGGCAAACCTCCCGATCCTTGCCGGATTGCAGGTGATCACCAACCCGATTACCTTTATCCCGGTCTATTACGCATCCTACCACATCGGCCGACACGTCCTCAATCTGCTCGGATGGCAGGCGCCTCCCCTCGGGCTCGAGGAGTTCCGCAGCCTGTTCGTCAGTATTCTGTCGTTCGAGATCAAACACTCCCTGGGATACGCCGCGCGGATCACTGGCATCACCACAATCGGGGGCTGGATGATGGGTGTCTTTGTCGCATCCATTCTGGCCACGATCTATCGATTCGGAGCCTATGAGGTGGGAAAAACCTACCGCAAGCTGCACGAGATCCAGCAAAAGCGGGAAGCGCAGCGTCTCGCCGACGAACATCAATCGACCGCCGCCAGGAACGGTATTTGCCGGTCCCGCAACCATCCCGCATCCTGACTCTCATGTTCCGCATCTTCCCGCGAATCCGCCTTCTGCGCTCCCTTTTGGCCCTGTGCCTCCTTGGATGCCTTCATGCAGAAGCGGCGTCCGTCGCACCTGGAATCGACGTTCTCGAAGCGAAGGGATTCACGCAGCTTCGCGGCCAGCGTGTCGGCCTCCTCACCCATCCTGCCGGTGTCAACCGCCACGGCGAGAGCACGATCGATGTGCTGCGGAGAGCTCCGGAGGTCAACCTTGTCGCCCTCTTCGGTCCGGAGCACGGCATCTACGGGAATGAACGCGCCGAGGTGCCGATCGACAACAAAATCGATCAGCGCACCGGGTTGCCCGTCTTTTCGCTCTATGGCAAATATCGCCGGCCCACCCCCGCCATGCTGAACCTGATCGATACTCTCGTCATCGACCTCCAGGATATCGGCACGCGCAGCTATACCTATGTCAGCAGTATGCGTTATGCGATGGAGGCCTGTTTCGAAGCCGGGAAAACCGTCGTCGTACTCGATCGTCCGAACCCGCTTGGCGGCCTCAAAGTTGATGGCCCGCCCCTCGACCCGGAATGGGAAAGCTTTGTCGGGGCCTTTCCCGTCCCCTACGTTCATGGGTTGACGATCGGTGAGCTGGCGACGATGGCCAAGGACAAGCCCGGCGTGCTCAAGATCGAGGATTCCATTCGCCGGCAAGGGCGGCTCATTGTCGTTCCCATGCAGGGATGGCGACGGACGATGCAATGGCCGCAGACCGGTCTCGACTGGATTCCCACCTCGCCCGCCATTCCCGATCTCTCCGCCGCGATGGGATATCCCATGACAGGATTGGGAACCCAGCTTGGCCGCTTTACCCATGGTTACGGCACCATCTACCCCTTTCGACTCCTGCAGTATCCCGGCAAGAGCCCTGAGGAAATCGCAGATGAACTGAATCGACGTTCGATTCCGGGCCTGCGTTTCCAGGTCATCAGCTTCACGGAGCGCGGTGCACCGAGACGAGGCGTGTTTGTCGTCGTGACCGACTGGTCCCGCCTGCGACCGACCGAACTGAGCTTTCACATGATGCAGCTGGCCTGCGCGTGGAGTGCCGGAAATCCCTTTGCGGAGGCTCGTGAGAGCGTCCAGGGGCTGTTCAACAAACATGCCGGAAGCACCGAATGGTGGCAGGCGCTGACCCGCGATGGGGCCGACGTGAACGTCCACGCGTTTGTCCGACGATGGGAGCAGGAAGCCACTCGCTGGCAACGCGAAAGCCGACGCTGGTGGCTGTATGACTGAGTTCTGACTCGCGTTGGACATGCGCGGCGCTAACGATGGCATCCATGATGCGAGCGATCCCGCCGCTGTGCCTGCTGGCATTGGCCACCGCTGCCAGACCCCAGTCCGTTGCCATTGTCCCGCAAGTACTCCACGAGACCGAGGCTCAACTGAAGGCGCAGGCACCCTATAAATGGACCGGGCTCGCCAGTGCCCGCGGATATGTAGGGTCCGGCGTCGTGGTCGCCCCAAAGGTGTTTCTTACGGCCGGTCACCTTCTCTTCGACCACGCGACACTCAGCTGGGTGGTCCCGCACAGTGAACTGCGCTTTGCACCGGGCCACCAGGGTTCCCAGTATCTCAATACGGGGAATTCGGCTTCGGGAGAACAGCTGTATGTGTGGACCGATTACGCTACCCGATCGGCGGAGAACATGGAAGTCGTGGATCAATTCAATCTCGACCTGGGCGCCGTCACGACGACCAATGACCTGCTGGCGGATGGGACCTTCGCCCCCGCCTTTGTCGATCCAGACGGCAAGGTTTCGACTCTTCGGCAACCACGTTTGAAATGGGTCCTCGGCTATCCCTCGGAAACCATTCCCGCCGAAAACCGAGGGCGGATGCACGCACACGATCCGGGATCCTATATCGTGATTCATTACGACCCGGACAATTCCAGTTTCGACACCGGCGGGTACTGGAACAGCGTGCATATCGTTTGGGATGTCCTCGCCCTCGGTGGGAGCAGCGGCAGCCCTCTTTTTGTACAGGACGATCAGGATCGATGGCGCGTGAACGCGCTGGTCGTGGGCGGCCCCATCAATGGCAACGAAGATGCCTTCGCCGTTGTACGGACTCTCGACGAGGCTGCGTGGCACTGGGTGGATGTGGCGGCAAGTGTATCCGGTGCCGGGCTCCTCCAGGTGCTCCAGAGCGACGTGGTGGAGACCATTCACCGCGTCGCCCTCCATTGGACTGACCGCTCGGAAAACGAATCCGGTTACCTGGTTGAACGCCGGGGCAGCGATGGCTTCGAGCTTCTCGCCACCCTGCCCGCCGATGCCATCCAGTTTGTCGATACCAGCGTCGAGCCGGGGACCACTTATCAGTACCGCGTTTCCCCGGAGGATCGTGATGGCAATCGCGCTCCGCCCAGCATGCCGCGGGAGGTGCAGGTTCCCGGCGCGAACAGAGCCATCGCCGCCGCCCTGAACGAGCCATTCCTCTTCTTCACGACGCACGGGGATGCCCCCATGGCCGTCGATCCTGCGGGTACCGTCGGATCGGGTCGGATCTATGCGATGGAATCAAGCGCACTCCGGTTGCAACTCGTCGGACCGGGCGAACTTCGCTTCACCTGGAGCATTTCCTCCGAAGGCAATCCAGATGCCGGCACTCCCGGGCATCCCGACGCTGACGACGTGTTTGATGCGGTCTTTTTCTATCGGGACGAAGAAGAGGTCGACTTCCTGAGCGGCATCATCGGGCCGGTCGAGAAACGGATTCAGATTCCTCCCGGACCGAGCACGCTTGAATGGGTGTATTGGAAAGATCCCTACGCCGACGAAGGGGATGACCGGAGTTATCTCCACGGCCTCTCGTGGACTCCCCGGCGAACCGGAGAACTGACTGCCGGGATTGTTTACGGCGGGTACGAAGTCGAACCGGGCACCCGCCGGGCGTCATGGTTCGGCGATTACAGTGCGGGCTTCTTACCGTGGTCCCTTCACGAGGAGCTTGGCTGGCTCTATTTCTCGCCTTTTGGCGAGACGGACCTCTGGGCCTACAGTCCAGCTCCCGGGCTGGGATGGCTTTATCTTTCGCCCGCTCATTTTCCCCATCTCTACAGCCACACGAGCGGACGCTGGCTCCATTATTTGAAGGGTTCGGGCAAGCGGGGGCATGGCTTGATTTTTTACGACCATGCGCGAGCCGCCTACGAGGCGTTCTCGACGCCCAACGAATAGTTCGGCCGATCCTGCGAGAGCGAATCGGCTTGTCAGAAGAAGGAGCGATTGAAGACGCTCTTGCTTTTCCCATCGTCAGATGACCGGCTCTGGAACAGACGGCATCGCTCCCTTTCACCGTGCTCACACAACTTACCATTCTGGCTCCCGGACTTCTCGGAGCTTCGCTCGGACAGGCCGCGGCGGAACGAGCTCTCGCCCGGCGGGTGGTTGTCTGGGCCCGGCGGAGGGAGACCCGCACCGCATGTGCGGAGGCGTCTTGGTGCGATGCGGCTCCCGAGTCGCCTGAGGACGCCGTCGCCGATGCTGAGCTGACGGTTGTGTGTACGCCTGTGAACGCGATTGTCCCGATGATTCAAGAGCTCTCCGGTGCCTTCGCAGACGATGCCGTGATCACCGATGTCGGGAGCACCAAGGGTTCAATCTGCCGGGAGGCACCCCGTTCGCTTCCGGCCGGGCGTCATTTTGTGGGTTCCCATCCCATGGCGGGGTCGGAGAAAAGTGGTCTCGCCCATGCCCGGCCAGACCTCTTCGTCGATCGTGCCTGCTTCGTCACACCCACTCCATCCAGTCATGACGAGGCCGTCGCCAAGGTCGAAGCACTCTGGTCCGGTGTCGGCATGCGGATCATCCGGCAGGCCCCTGACGACCATGACGCGATCGTCGCTCACCTCAGCCATGTTCCCCATCTTGTTGCGAGCGCGCTCTGCACGGGTCTCCGTGAACACCCCGAAGCCTGGCAGGATCTGGCGGGAGGCGGTCTGCGCGACACGACCCGGATTGCGGCGGGAAATCCGCGCATGTGGCGGGAAATCTGCCAGCAGAACGCCTCGGCCGTCAGCGACGCGTTGCGCGATTTCAGGGGAGCGCTGGATCAGTTTGCCTCCGCCCTCGAGACACGGGATTTTGATCGGCTGGAAAGCCTCCTCGAAGAAGGCCGTGATTACCGCCTGCGCCTCGAATCCCGATCATGATGAACGATCCGCATTCAATTCGACCCTTTCAGCAACCGGTAAGGGGGGCTGTTGCGCTTCCCGGCTCGAAGAGTATCACCAACCGGGCGCTCGTCCTCGCCACCCTCGCAGAAGGCACAACGAGCCTCACCGGCGTGCTTTTCAGCCGGGATACTGATCTCATGCTGGCCGCGCTCGATAAGATTGGCGTCGGCCTGCAGATCGACCGTGCGGCGCGAACCGTCACCGTCGAAGGTACCGGCGGTGTGATTCCTGTCAGCGAAGCGTCGCTCGAGGTGGGCAATGCTGGGACCGCCGCGCGCTTTCTCCCCGCCCTCCTCGCGATGCATCCGGGAGGGCGATTTTTCCTCGATGGGGATCCTGCGATGCGTGATCGCCCGATGGCTGCGCTGCTCGACAGCCTCGTCGCGCTCGGGGCCGAAGTCGTTCCCGCCGGTCAGCCGGGGCACCTGCCTTTCACCCTCCGGAGCCAGGGTCTGCGCGGGGGCCACCTCGCCCTCGATGCCAGCGCGAGCAGCCAATTTGTATCTGCGCTCCTGATGGCGACGCCCTATGCGGACGCGCCCACGCGAATCGAAGCTGTCCGGCTGCGGCCCGCATTCATTCGGATCACCGTGGCGATGATGGCGCAGTTCGGAGTGGAGGTAACAGGCTCGGAAGAAGGCGTCCTCGAAGTTCCGGCCAACCGGCCATACCGATCACCGGGAGTCTATGCCATTGAACCGGATGTCAGCGCCGCCAGCTATTTCATGGCCCTCCCGCTGGTGACCGGAGGGACCGTCTCCCTCCCCGGACTACCGCTCAATTCCCTCCAGGGGGATGCGGCGTTTGAAGAGATCGTGCGGGCTCTGGGCGGTGACGTGCAGCGTGGCCCGGAAGGTTGGCGGATCTCCGCAAATGCCGTTGAGGCTCCGGGACTCGACCGGGATTTCTCCCATTTTTCCGATACTTTTCTGACGCTCGCCGCGATCGCTCCGCTGCTTCGTTCAACCACGACAATCCGCGGAATTGCTCATACCCGGGCCCAGGAAACAGATCGCGTCGAGGCCATGGCTACGGAACTCCGAAAGACCGGATGCCGGGTGGAAACGACGGATAGCTCCATCACCATTCATCCGGACCGCGGAGCGCTTCGACAAGCGGCCGCGAAAGGCGTGCAGATCGAGACCTACGAAGACCACCGGATCGCGATGAGCTTCGCCATCCTCGGCTGCGCCGACCTCGGGCCGGACCATCAGCCGTGGCTGCACATCCACGACCCCTTGTGTTGCCGCAAGACGTTTCCTGATTTCTTCGAAAAACTCGCCTCGTTGCACCCGGCGGGGGATCATCGATCGCTCTCATGACCGCTCCGGTATTTCCCATTCTGGCTCTCGACGGCGGCGCCGCTTCCGGCAAATCCAGCACCGCACGTGCGATCGCCGACCGTCGGCATTTTCTCCATGTCGACACCGGTAGCCATTATCGCGCCGTGACCGCAGCTGCGATCGCCGCGCGCGTATCGCCGGAGGAAGGCCCGCCCCTCATCGCCCTTCTGGAAAGTCTGCGACTGGATACGCAGGTTGAAGGACGCGAGGCAAAGCTTTCCCTCAACGGCCTTGTCCCGGCCGATGCGACCCTTCGGACCGCCGCCGTGAACCAGGCCGTCTCCCGCTATGCCGCGCTTCCAATCGTCCGGGAGGCCGTCAAGAGATACCAGCGCGCACAGGCACAGGTCGCGCGGGAGCAGGGGTTTGCGGGCCTCGTGATGGACGGGCGGGACATCGGAACGGTCATCTTTCCGGAGGCGACGCTGAAGGTGTTTCTGCTCGCCGATGAAGCGACCCGCACGGCCCGCCGCGCCCGCGAAGGTTTACAGGACGCGGTCGCGGAACGTGATCGGATGGACGCGCGACGGGTAACAGCCCCACTCGTTCCCGCAACCGACGCCGTGCTGCTCGACAATTCGAGTCTTACTCTTCCAGAGGTGGCGGACCGCATCGAGGATCTCCTCGAGCACGCCCTGCGGTAGCGAGGGCAGCTGGTGTCTGGGATGGTGGGCGCTGTTCATGCCTGGCCCCTCTCAACGCATAACCACGCCGAAGATCCACGAAAGCGAGATATTCCCGGCCACGAAGAGGCTGAGAAGAAACGTCACCGAGATCGGATTGAGTCCGAGGGCAAGCGCCCCACCGAAAACAAGCGTGTTCAATCCGAGCGTCAAAAGCGCAAAGTCGCGCAGGTTCCGCCGGCTCCCGGTATTCAGTTCGAGGATGTCCAGGTCGAAGTCCGGATCATGACTTTCGCGGATCGTCATCATCGCCGCGTGCCTTCGCGTTGCGCGTTCAACGAGACCTGAGCCGAGAAGTCCTCTCCGGCCGGTGCCCCCGGCGCGGTCCGACCAGAACGCACCGCAATCCGCGGTCAGAGGATGCTCGGCGGCAACTGTCCAGCTGTCTTCACCATCGCCTGCAACGAGCGTCGTCGATCTCACCGCCCCCGACTGCACAAGCGCATTCAACATGTCCCGGTCGAAGGGGCCGACCGGGGCGGAGGCTTTTTCATTCCAGACGAAGACGCGATTCACAACTCGTTCTCATATCGGCCCATTTCGCACGGGATTCAGGAAGATTCCCCTGACAGATGAGGATTTTCCCTTCCCTCCCGCTCATCGCGAGAAATCGCCCACTTCCCCACCGCACCTTCTGATCGCGGAAACTTCAGAACGTGACTAGCCGGTCGGCCGCATCCGCCACCGTATGGATGCGCCAGGTCCCATCCGGATCGGGATCACGCACCAGCTCGAAGAAAAATGTCAGGTCAAGCGTCACGGTTACCCACTCGGGGTAGATCTTC
Source organism: uncultured Puniceicoccaceae bacterium (assembly GCA_964629165.1). GTDB lineage: Bacteria > Verrucomicrobiota > Verrucomicrobiia > Opitutales > Oceanipulchritudinaceae > CAWVVV01. The sequence goes on along the minus strand of CAZVQJ010000016.1, from coordinate 1,979 downwards.
GCTAGCTCGGCATCGGAAATCCCCGTCACAAGCTGAAGGTACCGCGACGCATCGGGCCGCTCGAGACGTTCCTTCCGCAACTGGCGGAGGAGGCCCGGGTCCACCCCGAGCTCCCGTAGCTGTTCCATCAACTGCTGGATGCCGACAGCATAGGCTTCCATCTCCGTCACCGGCAGCCGGGCGAGATCGTCCAGCGGGGGAATGCGTCGAACGACCGTCTCCACATAGAGCGTCACGCGGTACTCGTGCACGCGTTGGTCCACTCGATTGCGGTAGGGATTTCCGGCGATCCGCGGAAAATTGAAACGCTGGTCCCCGAGCGCGACCAGAAAGCCGGCAAACGTGACCTCAGTCCGATACTCCGCGGTCGTGAGCGCATAGGCCTCCTCGTAGGCCCTTGCGTTGAGCAGTTCGATGAAATGCGCAACGACATCCGCACTTCCCGTCGCCGGGACTTCCACCGGGGGAACCGGTCCGAGTGAGCGTCCAAGAAAAAAGAAGCCGATGGCGGATCCCGCAAACAACAACAGCAGGAGCAGCCATGGACGATGGCCGTTGCCGCCATCATGATGACCATCTCGACCAGAAGGCGACCGCGCAGCAGACACTTCAGCCACCTCTCCCGGTACGCCCTCCGGGAACAGGTTGTGCCATTCCTTCTCGGCTCTTCGCGGGTTGAATTCCTCAAAAAGAGCCCGGAGAAGCTCCCGCAGTTCCTCCGCCTTGGTCAACTCGATCCCTTCCCTCCAGATTCGGAGTCGGTCCGGCGGCAAGGTGCTCGCATCCCACTGGACGGCTGAGATCGGATTGCTCTTGGAAACCGTCTTCTTGCGGTAGATGTAGTCCCGGATGAGGGGCATTTGCTGGCGCTCTCCAAACATATTGAGCGCCCAATCCCCCGGTTTCGTCAGGAGATTATCGATCGACCGCGCGGGACTTCCCCGTTCACCCTCGAGGACCGGCGTCTCGCTCTCAGCTGACTCGAGCGCCCGGAGCTTCGTGTAGACGATCAGAATCGAGACCGCCATCGCTCCCTGCTGCCAACGAACTTCCCGCCCTTTTGAACCCGTCTCGTGCAGGTTCCCCTCTGCCGTCTCCAAGCGGCTGCTCACCAGCACCCGCGGGCTGAAGTGGAGTTCAAGGGCACCCGCGACAGGAGGACCTTCCGTTCGTTCTTCCCGCTTCATTGATAACGGATCACACTCTCGATCGAACCCCCTGCGGGCACCTGACCATAGACGATATGCTGGTAGCGGCCGGGCTCCACCCGGTAGGTGCCTTCCTTCGCGAATTCATACACTTTCGAGCCCCGCAAGGCAGTTCCCTGAAGCTTGCCGCTCCCGCTAGCCCGGTGCTGCACCTGAAGCGAACCGCCGGTGATTTCGATGAACGGCGCGGCTTCCCTCTCCGGACTGAAAAACGCCCGACTCGTCTTCCAGGTGGCGAGAGGCACCGCGCCCATGCCCGCCAATCCGGACAATGTCGCCCACCGTAGCCATCTCCTTCGTGTCCACTCCATTTCCTGCATCCTTAACCGCTCCCCCTCCACGAAGAAAGTTCATTCTTCCGGCAAGAGGAGCCCCCTTTTCATGACCTTCCTCCGCAGGCTCGAAAAAAACGACCCGGGAAAAACCTGAATATGTCCGAATCCCCTCCTGAACACGTTACCCACCAGCAGCTTACGATCCAGATATTCGCCCCGTAAAAGTTCTGGGGAGGATCTTGGAGCCTTTCTCCCCGGGTGCGGTTACACTCTACGAAAAGAGCGACACATTCACCGCCGCCTTCTCGCCGCCCCCATGATCCATCCTCTCCCATCCGTTCACCTCCTCCTTACCCTCTTCGCTGGCCCCCTCCTGGTGGCGCAGGCGACCGAAGCGGGTGTCTTTTACGAGCATCACGATTTCGAAGGAGAATATCTCACCCTCTATCCCGGAGAAGGCATCCCCTATCTGGCTGACTACCTCCTCAACGACTGG
>CAZVQJ010000015.1:0-28316 GCA_964629165.1 uncultured Puniceicoccaceae bacterium | reverse complement strand
CTGGTCGGGCTATCAGCCGCCCGTTCCCGCCGTGACCGGAGTGCGGAAGGAGAATGGAGTTTCGCTGTCTCGATTGGCTGAATACATTGACTGGTCTCCGTTTTTCTGGGGCTGGGAGATGAAGGGCATTTTTCCAAAGATCCTCGACCATCCGAAAACCGGTGAAGAGGCGCGCAAGTTGTATGCGGACGCCCGGAGGCTTCTGGAGGATATCATCGCAAACGAGCGTTTCACGGCCCGCGCGGTATGGGGCCTCTGGCCCGCCGATGCGGAGGGTGACGATGTCCAGCTTTATCATGACAAGGACGGAGGGGATGCGCTGGCGAAACTGCACTTTCTGCGACAACAGAAAAAGAAGGTCTCGGGGGAAGGTGCATCCTACCTCAGTTGCGCCGACTTTGTGGCCCCGGCGAAGAGCGGAAAACGCGATTATGTCGGCGCCTTTGCAGTCGGCATGCATGGCGTGGAGGATTATGCGCTCTCGTTCGACGCCTCACACGATGATTACAGCAAGATCCTTGTGAAGATTCTCGGAGACCGCTTGGCGGAAGCGCTCGCCGAGTGGCTGCACAAGAAGGTGCGCGATATCTGGGGTTTCGGCCGAGCGGAGGATTTCACGATCGACGATTCGCTGCGTAGCGATCCGGAAACCGTCCATCCGGCGGTGCAGTGGATGCTCGCGGAAAAATACGCAGGGATCCGACCGGCGGCGGGGTATCCGGGAGTCCCCGACCACACGGAGAAGGCGACGATCTGGAAACTGCTCGATGCGGAGTCCTCCGCCGGGGTGAGCTTGACAGAGAGTTTCGCGATGGCACCGGGAAGCAGTGTGAGCGGTCTTTATTTCAGCCACCCCGATGCCCGCTACTTTGCGATCGGCCCGATCGGACGGGATCAATTGGAGGATTATGCAAATCGTAAGGGATGGACGATCGAAACGGCCGAACGCTGGCTTTCGCCGCTCCTTCGATAAGTTCCAGCACGAATCCCGTTCAACCTTCCGCCGCGAGGGCCTTTGCCTCCCATTCCGCGGTGGTGCTCTCGATCAAGGCAATCACCTCGACAAGTTCAAGGTTGAGCGCGCGTGCCTTCCCGGAATCACTGTAGACCGCGCTGTCGGCGAGCGCTTCGGTGAGTTGTCCCTGGCGTGTCTCCAGCTCGCTGATACGGGACTCAAGTTTTGAGACATCCTTCAGAAGGCGTGCGCGATCGGCGCGGGCAGCGGCATCGACACGACGTTGCTCCCGGGACTTGTAGCCGGCTTGCGAGGACGATTTCGAGGCTGCCGGAGACTTCTCCGGGGAATTTTCCTGCCGGCTGGCAACGACGGCGGCACGTGCATCGGAGGACCGCGTCTTTTCGAGGTAGTAATCGTAGTCGCCGGCGAAACGGGTGAGTTTTCCACGCTCGACGTGAATCACATGTTCTCCGATCGAACGGATGAAATGAACATCGTGGCTGATGAAGATGAGCGTCCCCTCGTAGGCCTGGAGCGCTGCGATGAGGGCATCGATTGACGGAATATCAAGATGCGTTGTCGGCTCATCCATCAGCAGAAGGTTGGGTGGGGCAAGGAGGAGTTTGACGAGCGCAAGGCGTGATTTTTCACCCCCGGACAGCACGGGTACCGGCTTGTTCATGGCCTCATCTCCCCGGAAGAGAAAGGCGCCGAGAAGATCGCGCGTAAGCTGCTCCGTGAGGGACGGATTCTCCCCGCGCGCCGTCAGCGCCTCTTGGAGAACCGTGTTGTTCTGGTCGAGGTTTTCGAGTCGGTTCTGGGCGAAGTAGCCGGTGCGGACACGCAGGCCGGGATTTCGTTCGCCGGATTTGATCGGAATCACGCCCGCGAGGATCTTGAGCAAGGTGGACTTGCCGGCGCCGTTCGGGCCGATGAGGGCGAGCTTCTCGCCACGCTCGACCTCGAGATCAAGGTCGCGGTAGACGGTGACATCCCCATAGGCTTGGTGGACCGATTTCAGTTCCATCACCTTGTGCCCGGTCCGTTCCGGTTGCGGAAAGGAGAACCGTCCGACCTTGGGTCCTTCACCGACGGGGGCACCGATTGCGGCGGCTTCCAGGCGGGCAATATGCTTTTCTTTCGATTTTGCGCGGGAAGCGAGGGTGGCCTTTGCTCCAAATCGGTCGACAAACCGCTGATGATGGGCGATTTCACGTTGCTGGTTCTTGTAGAGCGCCTGTTGCTGCGCCTCGTGAGCGGCCTTCTGTTCCAGGTGATCGTCGTAATTGCCGGTCCAGCGGAAAAGTCTCTCCTGCCGCAACTCGAGGATGCCATTGCAAATCGTGTTGAGGAAGGCGCGGTCGTGCGAGATGACGATGAGGCCGCCGGGATAGCGCACGAGGTAGTCCTGAAACCAGGCAAGGGCAGTGAGATCGAGATGGTTGGTGGGCTCGTCGAGGAGGAGGAGATCGGGCTCATCGACAAGGAGGTGTGCGAGATGCGCACGCATGATCCATCCGCCTGAAAACATCCGGGCGGGGCGATCGGCTTCGCCTTCATCGAAACCGAGGCCCGCGAGTATTTTTCTGGCTTTCGGCTCGCGGGTGTAATCGACCTCGGCGAACTCATCGGCTTCCGCCTCTTCGGAAGCCAGATCGCCCACCGCGATTTCCAGGATGGTTGCGTCGCCGGTCGGGATGCCTTCCTGTGGGAGGTAGCCGAGTCGGACGCCGCGCTCCCACGCCACTTCACCTCCGTCCGCTTCCTCCTGCCCGAGGAGAATACGAAAAAGGGTTGATTTGCCCGCACCATTGGGCCCGACAAAGCCGAGCCGTTCGTCCCGTTGCAGGTGCAGCGTGACGTCTTCGAAGAGGGTCCGGGTGCCGTAGGTTTTACGGACGTTGGCGAGTGTAAGCATCGGGCGAGAAGGCGAAACCTTCACGAGAAGGCAAACAGCATGACGGGGTCAACCCGGGACCCATCATTCCGGTCAACCACGTTGCATTTGAACAGGCGGAAAAGACGTGGCTTGATCAAGGCGCGGATTCCCGTTCGCGCGAACCCCGGGCAACCGCTCCGGTGGGATCCGAGCACCCAGCGAGGGGCGAAATTCGTGTGCCCAATCATGTCCGTTGGAACAAAAAATCGAAATTGTCGTTGCGGAGCCAACGGCGTGAGGCATAGCATTCGAATATGCTGGTTCAGGGGATGAGGATGTCCATCGGGCGGCATCGGTTGCGGGGGCTCACGGTGGGTTTGCTCATGTTGCCTGCCCTTGTTGCGACCGGAGCGCACAGCGGTGGGGAGGGCGTGACCCTCCAGGTTCTCACTCGAGCGGCGACGGATGCGTTTGCCCAGCAGGCATTCGCGGATGCCGCCCGGCTTTTTGACGAGCTTGAGCGGACGTTTGGCGAGGAACCGGAATATCGTGCTCCGGAAAACCGACGTGTCATCCTCGCACTCCATGGCTATGCTCGACTTGCGAGTGGAGATGCGCAGGGTGCGGTGCTTGCCTTCGAGCGTTACATGGAATCGTTTCCGGGGCCCTCGCGGCGGGCCGCCTTTGTTCTGTTTTCACTTGCCCAGGCGCAGCAGGGGATGGGAGCGGACCAACGGGCGCTTGCCAGTTACATGCGATATGTCCGTGAATACGGGACAACTCCGGAGGCTGCGCTGGCGCGTCTGCGGGTCGGAGAGATCCACGCTGCTGGAGGGCGTGTGGAGGAGGCATTGGGCGTCCTGCAGTCCTTGTACGACTCGAGGGTGGGGATGCGGATTCGCCAGTTGGCGCGGCTTCGGGCGTTGCATCTGACGATGGAGGATGAGCGGTGGGACGTTGCGACGGAGATTCTCCTGACGACGGAATGGGACGTTGCGGTGTTGCCGGAGCCTTCGGTCGTCACGTTCGCCGCGCTGCGGATTGGTGACCACCTCTTGCGCTTGGGGCGTGCGATCGAGGCGGTCCGCGCATACCGTCTGGTCCTGCCCTACAAGGACCTTGTGCGGATCCATCGGAGTCGTCAGGCTCAGGGCCGGGAGGCGCTTGATCGGTTGACGCGGCTGACGGCAGGGGAGGCCGGGGCCGCCCTGCTGCAGGCGAGGCAGTCGGTGGCGCGTCTCGAGGCGTTGCAGAGCCAGCTCGCCGGAAGCGAGGACTACACCGGGCATCATCGGCTCCGCTACGGCGAGGCGTTTTCGGCCGCGAATCGACACTACGAAGCCTGCGCCGTTTTTCAGGCGACGGCTCTGAATGCCGAGTTTGCTCCCAGCATCCGGCAGGAGGCGCATTATCGATGGATCCATGAGGTCAGAGCGCTCCAGCGGTGGGACGATGCCCTGGAGGTGGCAGAACGCTTTCTCGAGTCGTACCCGGAGGAATCGCGGATTCCGACGGTGCTCTTTCTCATCGCAAACACCTATCAGAACCTGGGCAAAAGGACCCGTGCAGGGGAGCTTCTGAATCGCCTCATCCACAAATATCCGGATCACACCCTTCTGGATCGGTGGATCTTCGCGCGGGGGTTCAATCATCTTCTGAGTGAGAATTATCTCGATGCCCGCACCGATTTTGCGCGGTACCGGGAGGCGTTTAGCGGAGGGGCGCTCGCGGATCACTCCCGTCTTTGGCATGCGCTTTCATGGTTCTTCGAAAAACAATACGAACCGGCTCGGGATGAACTCGACCGGCTTGTCGCAGAGCTTCCGGTGGATCATCACCTTCGGCCGGAAGCGGCTTATCGACGAGCGTCTCTTCTGTATGCGCAGAGGGAATATCAAGAGGCATTGTATCAGGTAGATGCATACATCGCATCCTATGCCGAAGATCGGAACATCCTGGAAGCACACGTTCTGCGGGGTGACATTCTGATGGGAGAGGGGCAGCTCGAAGCAGCCATGATTTCTTTTCGGCGGGTCCTGCCGGACGTCGAAAAGCTCTATGCCTACGCGATGTTTCAGATCGGAAAAATCCATCGGGCACGGGAGGAGTACGACGCGCTCATCGAGCATTTCCGGCAATACCTCGAGCGTGGGCATCCGGAGGTCCTTCCGCGGCGCAGTGAAGCCCTTTACTGGATCGGGTGGGGGTTCGAACAAAAAGGCAACCTGGCGGCGGTGGTGCCTTTGTATGAGGAGGCAATTCTCCGCTTTGGAAACGACCTTGCGGAAGCGGATCTCGATTCGCTTCTGTCTGGGCTGGAGAGGATCTTTCGAAACCTGAGGCAGCGACCGGGGGCAGACCGGGGAGGGGCGCAGGTTCGGCAATCTTCTTTTGAGGACTGGCTTTCGAAGGCGGAGAATGATGCGTGGCAGGAAGCTCGTTGGATCACCTACAGTCGCCTGCGTGTGTACAGGGCGCAGGCGCTCAGGAATCGTGGAGAAGACGCCGAAGGACGGGAAATTCTTCTCCATTTGTTCACGCAGGTGTCTGATTATCAACTGGATGCGCGTGGGCTTTCCGCGATTGGAAGTGCTCTCCAAGAGGCCGCTCAACCGGGGGCTGAGGCTTGTTTTGAAAGGTTGCTCACAACTTATCCACATTCCTCGGAGCGGGTGGCCGCATGGCTGGGATTGGGCCGGGAGGCTCACCTACAGGGGGACTACGGAGAGGCTCTGCGCTGGTTACAAATGGCGGCGGATGCTTTGCCCACGCATCCGCTTGTGCCGGAGGCGACACTCCAACTCGCGACGACTTTATTGGCGGCGGGGCGGGAGGATTCCGTCGAACCGGTGGTGGATGCATTGCTTCGGCTTCGCTCGGCCCGCGGTTTGCCGCACGCGCAGGCTCTTCTGATTCTTGCCCGGGCCAAAGAAAATCTCGGCCAGGTCGAGCGGGCGATTCCGATCTATCAGCGTGTCTACAACCTCTATCGGGCTTATCCCGAGGTCGTGGTGCCTGCCTATGTGCGATCAGCCGAGCTTTTTGAGGTGAACGGTGATCTCCATGGAGCGAGGGAAACCTGGCGAGAAATCCAGCACGCTCGGGATCTGGCGGATCGGGAAACCCGTGCCCGCGCGGTCGCCGAAGGAGCCCGCCTGGAAGCTCTCCTGGCTTCTGAAAACTCGTCTGCAGAGCCGCTGGAGCGGAAAAACGGGGAGCATCCGTCATGACCAGTCAGCCGCCCAGAAGGGCGGGCAGTCATGTCCGCTTCAGTTGCGGGATGATCTTGTCAGCGATCCTCGCAACGGTGGCATGGGCGGACAATATTCGCTCTCTCGAAGACGCTCTCGATGCGCTGCAGGGTCCCGTGACGGTCGCCCTCCGCGACGGACGCACCTTCATCGGAGAGATTGCCGGGGTGACTTCAGGCCACCTGGCGCTGTTCGCCCACGACGGCGACGGCAGGGTGGAATGGACCTTCCGGCAGGGAGATGTGGAGAGAATCCATTTTCCGGGAGCCGAATGCATGCCGCTCGCCATTGATCATGCCGATGCGGGGAGGACGGCGCCCGCGCTCAGAATCGTCGACGCCCTGTTCCAGCAGCGAGGCAGCGTTCTCGCGTTCAACCACCAGGCGGACCTCGAGTACCTTGCGCAGACCCTGCACCTCTACAGAACTGCTGGGCGTACGGAGGAAGGACTGGCGCGTGCGGAACGGATACTGCCCCACCTGCAGAACCCTTTTTTTCGGAGGATGGTGGAATCGGAGAGGCTCGTGGGTGCGGTTATCCTTGGTTTGACTGAGCAATCTTTCCAGTTGGCGACCGCATGGGTGGAAAAGGAGTGCGATGATCCGTCCTCGGCCCTTCCCTGGTGCATCCTCGCCCAGCGAGCGATCGCAAGCGGTGATCATGAAGCCGCCTATTTCCGGCTGATGCCCCCGATCGTCTTCTCGGGGGACCGGTCCATCGAGTATTTGGCTACCGCCTATGAACTCGCCATCCGTCTCGCCGAGCAGCTCGGCATGCCAGAGGCGGCCGAACATCTGCGGGATGAGCGGGAATGGCGCGGGATCCTGTTCGATGGGGACTGGCACCCGTTTCCCTCTCCCCTTGTTTCAAACTCCCAGTCGTCCCTATGAACCTACCACGGATGCCTTTTCGCACGCGGCCCCTCGCCCTGCTTTTCATCGTTCCCTGTCTGCTTCAGGCACAGGATCCCTCTTCTCCGCCGGCCGCTACCAGCCTCTTTCACATGATCGGCCAAGGGGGATGGGCGATGTGGCCGCTTGGGCTTCTGATGCTGGCATTGTTCTACTTCATCTTTCTTTGCTGGCGGCAGACCCAGGTGACGCGGTTTGTGCCGCATCCTGCCTTGAGCGATCTCAGTCGGGCTCTTCATCGCCACGAGTTCGCCGCCGCTGCCGCCAACGCTGCCCGTCACGACACCGTGCTTACCCGCCTCCTGGGACACGCGCTCACCAAAGCGCGGCCGGATTGTCGAGACGCCAACCGGGAAGCCATGGATACCGCCTTCATCGAAGCGGCCGAGGGCGAAGAAAACGCCGTCGCTCAATCGATCAATTATCTCAACGTCATTGCCACAGTGGCTCCCATGGTCGGATTGCTGGGTACGGTGAGTGGGATGATCGGGGCCTTTCAGAAAATCGGGGAGGGGGGAATGGGCAAACCGGATGAACTGGCGGGAAAGATCGGGGAGGCGCTGATCACGACCGCGGCCGGGTTGATCATCGGCATCCCGGCAATGATTTTCTATTTCTATTACCGGAATCGATTGACCACCCGCATGCTCGAGGTCGGGCAGAAGGGCGGAGCGCTCTTCGACGAAATCCGGGTAGAGGGAGTTCCGATACCGCTCACAGAAGCAGACGCAGAGTAGAGGGATTTGCGCCGTGCCGCGCGGTTAGAACGGATGCGCCATGCCGCGCATCCAGCAGCTACCGAGGATGGGGCGATGAAGCCGCCTGAACGGGAGATTCCTCGAGGCAGCGGGAAGTGTACATAAGAAGGCGGATCGCCTACCCCTAAGCGATCCGCCATTAGTTTCTATTTCACTACTCCTATATGTTACCCCAAAACTCCCTTGCGGGAAACTTTTGATGCTCCCAATCAGGCAGATTGAATGGGGTTCGGCAAGCGGAAAAATCAATATTCTGCGATCATCCTGTCCTTTACGGAGTTTTTACGGCGGACCGTTGCTCGGCAAGGCATCGCAGGCGACACCTACCGGGCACGCTGCGAGGATATCCCATTTCGATTTCCCGTTTCCTGATCCCCGCCAGCCCGGGATGCAAGAATCCTTCTCAACTCGGTGGTAGCCGTGATTACGACGTTTTCTGTGGGAGGTGTTTCTGGATCCAGTCTTCGATCGCTTGGGCGAGTGCGGGGTAGGCGTTTTCGGAGAACATGTGTCCTTCTCCGGTAAACTCCACAAGTTGGTGTTCGGCGGAAAGGACATGGGAGGCCCGTCGGCTGTCAGCGAGCGGGACGACGTCGTCATCGGTTCCATGGAGGAAGAGCCATGGGATCCTGATCTGCGCAATGACATCCACGACGGTGTCGATCGATCGGGCGTCGTCGACAAAATCCGGCGAGAGCGGGCACCCGGGTTCATCCCACATAAAGCCTTCTCCGGGAACGACATCCCCGAATTCACGTTCGCAGAAGGCAGCGGTTTCGACCATTCCGGCCAAGGAAACGAGGAGGTCGATGCGGGAGGTGCGGGAGGCCACCAGCGCGCCCACCGCGGCACCCATACTATGGCCGACGTAGACAATCCTGGGCGTGTCGGGAATTTGCTCGAGGAGATCTTCCAGGTCCGCTGCTTCGGCGCTGATCGTGGCGTCCTCGAATCGCCCTTCGGAATTTCCGTTGCCGGCAAAGGAAAAACGCAGGGCGGGAAGCCCCCGGGAGGCGAGTTGTTCCGCCAGGCCCACGAGGAGGGGACGATCCATATTGGCGGTGACGCCGTGACCGATGAGGACGAGAACATCTTTGCGCCGGGCGGGATGAAAGGCGGCGTCGAGGCGATTCCCCTTTCGATTGCGCAGGGTGGAGGGATTGATATTCATTGCGCGCGCCCTCGGAAGGTGAGCTCGGCGACAGCGGACTTGTCGAGCTCGCCTTTTCCGGCCTCGACGAGCCGGCGATACTGATGCTCCGTCGCCACTGAAAGGGGCACGGAAATCCCCGCCTGGTGGGCAAGTGCGTTCGCAATACCGCTGTCCTTGGCGGCATGCGCGGCGGAAAAATAGCACTCATGTTCGCGGGCGACCATATCATCGCCATCGGTTTCGAGGACGCGGGAATTGGCGCCGGTCCGGGAGAAGACCTTCCGCAGCATATCGAGGTCGAGGCCGAGTGCTTCGCCCAGCCCGAGACCCTCGGCGAGCCCGGCCGTGTTGATGTTCATCACCATGTTGACGAGGGCCTTCACCTTGGCGGCGGTCCCCGTGGGTCCGATAAACTGAAGATCGGCTGCGAGGTCATCGAGGAGCGGTTGGACCTCTTCGAAGGTGTTCTTCTCACCAGCCACCATGAGATAGAGGGTGCCTTCACGCGCTTGGGTGATGCTGGAAGCCATACTGGCTTCGAGGGCGCGTGCACGGGCGGCGGCGCAGGACTGGGCGACGGCTTCGTGGACGGCGGGACTGACCGTTGCGCAGTTGATGAAAACGCGACCCTCCGCCTCCGCGAGGAGGCAATCGTCCTTTGGGGAGAAGAGGTCGAGCATGGATTGGTCGTCGCTCACAACGGTGATGACGATCTCGCAGGCGGCGGTAACCTCGGCGGGTGTCGGTACGGCGGCCGCTCCGATCTCGGCTGCGACCGCTTGTGCGGCGTCCTCGTTCATATCGTATACGGCGAGAATCTTGTAATCGAGGTCGCTGAGGCGACGCGCCATGTTGGCACCCATCCGTCCGACGCCAACAAATCCGAGGGGCTTCTCTTTCATAGCCTCACGACTATAATAAGCGGCCTTCAAATGCAAGGGCGCCGGTCAGACGGCGGGGAATCCTTCAGGGATCGGTCACGGTGTTGGTGGTGTTCTCCCGCCAGCAAACGAGATCGCTGTAGAAGACCGCAACGGACGTGCGCACGTAGGGGAAAAGCCAGAGGAGCCCGATGCCCAAGGTGAGCATGGCGAGCAGGAACCAGCCGGTGAAGCGCAGGTAGAGGAACAGAAGTTGCTTTTTGTGGCCCCGCATGCGCTTGGAGCTTTCATCGAAGACCTGAAGGACGCCGATCGAATCGTTGTCTGCGATGAGGAAAAAGAGGAGGGCCCATTGCAGTTGCAGCCAGATCGAGAGGACGAGAGCAGGCAGGCTGAGGAGTATCAAGAGGGCAAAGAACGCAGGGTTTTCCATCGCAGACGAATCGATGTTCGTCTTCCATATCGCGTAGATGACCGCCGGCATGAGGGCGAGAAGCGTGGCCACGCCGACGAAGAGGTTGCGAAGAAAACCGGCTCCGACAGCGGTCCAGTAGCGCCGAAATCCATGAAAAACCACGGCGATATCGGAGGAACCTTTTCGCCGGATCTCGAGGAAAAGCATGACCATCCCCAGTTCGAGGGGTGGGAAGACGAAGATCCCGACGAAATGGGAGACGAAAGGAACCATCGAGATCACCATCTGGAGGACGAATACGAGGAGTGTTGCGGCAACGGCGGTTCCCCAGTTGCCGGTGAGGGCCTCGCGTGCCTTGACGAGAATCTCCTCGTTCGGCCGCGGTTCGCATTCGGCCGTGGTTGCGTGCAGGAAGACATCGACAGGGCGATTCCGGGGCGCCTGCAGCGCCTCTCCGGAGTCGACGGGCTGGACGTCTGGAGGCACGGCCTCAACGGTGGTCTCGGCAAGCATTTCCCTGACGTCAGCCAAGGGCTTCCAATCGCCCTGACCGGTGCGCCAGACGAGGGTTTGTTCCTGTATTTCGCCGGAACGGACAAAAGCCTGCATTTCCTGCGAGTTGAAGGGTCCGCGGCGTTCCCCCTGTTCGACGTAATACCACTGCATCTGCTAACGATAGAGTCGAAGGAGGGGGCGAAAAGCAAGGATGCGGTCCGCCAAGGTCGCCATCTGTTCAGGCCGGCCTCAGCAGCCCGATCACGGCAAAGAACTGGCAGGCAGTGCCTCCCATCACGAAGAGATGCCAGATGGCATGGTGGAAACGCAGGCTCCGCCAGAGGTAGAAGAAGACGCCGCATGAATAGACGATGCCTCCGATCAGGATCAGGAGAAACGTCGTCAAGGAGACGCTCACGTAGAGGGGAAAGATGACGCCGAGGACGATCCAACCCATCGCGAGATAGATCAGCGAGGAAGCGAGGCCCCCGCGCCTCGCAGTGAAACACTCCTTGACGACCCCGGCGACGGCGAGGGCCCAGATTACCCCGAAGAGGGTCCAGCCAATCGGGCCGCGGAGAGGGCCGAGAGCAAAGGGAGTGTACGTGCCGGCGATGAGGAGGTAGATGCTGGCATGATCGAGAATGAGAAATCGTCGCTTCCAGCGGAGGTCCCGAACAGTGTGGTAGAGCGTCGAGGCGGAATAGAGCAAAATCAGTGTGGCGCCATAGATCGAGGAGGCGACGACGAGGTAGGCATTGCTGTGGCGGCTGGCGAGGACCGCCGCGACGACAAAACCGATGATGCCGAGGACAACGCCGAAGGCGTGCGTCATCGCATTGGCGATCTCTTCGGAGCGGGAATACCCGGAGGTCGGATGCAAGGCTTTGAGGGAAGGCACGTCCATCCACCATATTGGCTGATTCCGAGGCGTAAAGCTCACAGGCGGACGGTAGCACGGTGAACCTTTCCGCTCCCGGTGCCTCCTGCGGAAGTAACGCAAAAATTTCCCTTTCTTTGTCATTGCCGACGTCAAGGATACAAGAGCGAAGGTCAAACCACCATGCAGCGATACCTATACCTCTCCCTGATCCCGGAATCTCTCATCGCGTCCCACCTGCCCCCGGAGGAATTCGGAAACTATTATGCGGTGGGCTCGCACAAGCGCACGCGTGGTCAGGCGATTTTCTTCGAACTCGATCCGGACTTCGAATCGGAATATTTCGATTTCTCCGAGATTGAACGGCGGTGTGTGCCGCACGCGGATGGCAGGCCCCGCAGGTCGGTCTATCTCGCGATCTATCGAGTCATCGAGCACGTGCCGCTTTCTGCGATTCGCCAGCTCTATCTCGCCACCGACGACGGCCGGGTTCTCCGGTTGGACGCGGGCGGATATGAGGTTCCGTCGTTCCCGCGCCACTTTCTCTACCAGGAGTTCTGTCCGGTCACACCCCGCATCGTGGCGAATGTGGCACCGCCAGAGTTCACGCGTTTCATCACTGACCGGAGGCGGGCGGTATCGGTGAACACGATTGCCTTTTGTGATTTGAAGCTGGCGAAACTGGCGCGGGATCCGGAGGCAAATCAGATCGGTGACCTTCCCTATCGCAACATCGGTCACCTCCGTGACTGCTTGCGAGAGCTTGAGCGGACGCCGGGCAAGAGCGTCAAGGTGGTGAACCGGGTGATGCAGCAGGAACTGCTTTTTCGGACCGTTGAAAGCGGATTCTTTATCGGCCACGGCGACGAGTTGCTGCACTTCCCGATGCCGACTCATGAGACGCTCGAGCGAGAGAATCATGAATGGTGGCGTTCAGCCCTGAATACTTTCGGCGAATAAGAGGATCCATTTTCGAAATCCGTTGGACATGATCAATTCCTACTTCTGGTTCGTTCCCGTCGCCGCAGTCGTTTCGCTTGCGTTCGCCTATCATTTTCACCGCCAGATGATCCGGCTGAGTGAAGGCAATGCATCGATGAGAACGATTGCCGGTCATGTCCGCCGCGGGGCGGTCGCGTATTTACGCCAGCAATACAAGGTTGTCGTCATTGTATTCGTCGTTCTCACCGCCATCTTCTCATGGCTGGCTTACGGGCTGGAGGTGCAGAACGGGTGGGTGCCTTTTGCCTTCCTGACGGGCGGCTTCTTTTCGGGCCTTGCGGGTTTCATCGGGATGCGGACGGCGACAGCAGCCGGCGCCCGCACTGCCGAGGCCGCTCGTAAATCTCTCGATCAGGGGCTGCGTGTCGCTTTTCGTTCCGGCGCGGTGATGGGCCTTGTGGTGGTCGGACTCGCCCTGCTCGATATCAGTATATGGTACGTCGTCTTGAACCGCTTTGTTGAGGACGCGGATCCGCATCACCGGCTTCTGGTGATCACGACGGTGATGCTCACGTTTGGAATGGGCGCCTCGCTGCAAGCGCTCTTCGCCCGGGTGGGAGGCGGTATCTTCACGAAGGCAGCCGATGTCGGAGCAGATCTTGTGGGCAAGATCGAAGCAGGGATTCCGGAGGATGATCCGCGGAATCCGGCAACGATTGCGGACAACGTCGGGGATAATGTCGGTGACGTCGCCGGGATGGGAGCGGATCTCTACGAATCCTATGTGGGTTCGATCCTCGCGACGGCGGCGCTGGGGGCGGCTGCCTTCATGCGAGACCCGGAACTGAGGCATCTGCAGGAAGCCGCCGTCATTGCGCCCATGCTCGTCGGGGCAGTGGGCGTGCTCTTGTCGGTCATTGGGATTTACGGCGTGCGCACGCGTGAGGGGGCTTCGATGAAGCAGCTTATGGGCGCCTTGAACCTGGGGGTCAACGGCAGCTCCGTTCTGATCGTGATCGCGGCGTGGTTCATCCTCCGGGGGCTCGGTTTCGAAAACTACTGGGGCCTGTGGGGATCTGTCGTGACGGGTTTGATCACCGGTATTCTCATTGGGAAATCGACGGAGTATTTTACCTCTCATGGGTATGCGCCGACTCGCAGGGTGGCTGAACAGGCGAAAACGGGGCCGGCGACGGTGATCATCGGCGGAATGGGTGAAGGCATGATCTCGGTCTGTTTCCCGGTGCTTTTCGTGGTGGGCGGCACGATCTTCGCGTATGGCTTTGCGTCGGGGGACTGGACGTTTTCAAGCGGTTCGATCAGCATGGGGCTCTACGGCATCGGGATCGCTGCGGTGGGCATGCTGTCCACTCTTGGCATCACCCTCGCAACAGACGCTTACGGTGCGATTGCGGACAATGCGGGAGGCAACGCGGAAATGAGCAAACTGCCGGCCGAGGTTCGCCGGAGAACGGATGCATTGGATGCGCTGGGCAACACGACCGCGGCGACCGGAAAAGGATTTGCGATCGGCTCGGCCGCCCTCACCGCGCTGGCTCTTCTCGCATCCTACGTCGAAGAAATCAAGATCGCCTACACGCATGTGGCCCCCGAGAAGATCGTCGCGGTGTTGAACAAAGTGCAGTTCGAATCGATTGAACAGGCGCAGACGGCTGGACTTGTGGAGTTCATGAGAGCCTACGAGGTCCACCTCATGAATCCAAAAGTCCTTCTGGGGATCTTTCTCGGCGTCATGATGGCTTTCCTCTTTTGCGGTTTGACCATGAATGCGGTCGGGCGAGCGGCCAGCAGCATGGTGGACGAGGTGCGTCGTCAGTTCCGGACGATCGCAGGCATCCTGGAAGGACGGGCAGAACCGGATTACGCCCGATGTGTGACGATTTCGACACTGGCTGCGCAGAGGGAGATGCTCCTTCCGGCGGCGTTGGCGCTCGTCGCACCCGTTCTCATGGGATTGATTTTCGGAGTACCGGGCGTGATGGGGCTGCTTGCGGGGGCACTCGGTGGAGGCTTTTCGTTGGCTGTTTTCATGGCGAATGCGGGCGGTGCCTGGGACAATGCGAAGAAGTACATCGAGGAAGGTCACCTTGGCGGAAAAGGTTCGGCCGCCCACAAGGCAGCGGTGATCGGCGATACGGTGGGAGATCCTTTCAAGGACACTTCAGGCCCGAGTCTGAACATCCTGCTCAAGCTCATGACGATGGTTTCGATCGTCACAGCCGGGGTTACGGTCAGCTATTCGGTCTTTTGAGCGATCGGCCGGATGGGGGGATATTTGTCGGCCCCCTCGATTCGATTCATCGAACCGCGTGTGAGTGGAATGAAGCGTTGCCGGAGAACGGGGGGATGCCTTTTGCTGCGGGGATGGACAAGGGATCGATTCTGAGTGCCCTGATCGAGGTTCTGGAGCAGCGGAAGACGGCGGCAAGGCGGGCATCGGAAGATGCCATCGCCTATGCGACGGATGAAGAATCGAAAGCGGATTCAAAGTGGGATACGCAGGGGCTGGAGGCCTCCTATCTGGCGGCCGGTCAAGCGAATCAGGTGCGCTCTCTGCATGCGGCGGTGCAGAAGCTGCGCTCGTCGATATCGACTCTTGTCGCTCCGGTTTCGAGCGGAGGGGTGGGTGCGCTTGTCGTCAGTTCGATCGACGGGGCGCGTGACACATATTTCGTCGCGCCCGAAGGGGGAGGCGAAATCCTCCATGTTGGCGGGCAGACGATCACGGTGATTACCCCGGAAAGTCCCCTTTACCTTCGACTCCTGCATCGGCGCGCAGGCGAGAAGGTCGTCCTCCCATCGGGCGCGGTGATGCAGGTCGAGGCGGTCGAATAGCCGGAAACACCTCCGGAATCAGGGGGCAATCACGATATCGGTGTAGCCGCGCAGGTAGCGCTCCAGGGCAGCGAGGAGGGTGCGGATGCGTTCACTGCCGAGGCGCAGGTTTTCCACCGGGATCTGGATCAGGTGGGCCACGTCCGATTGATCGCCGGGGGGCAGGTTCGCCCACCATTCCTCCTTCACGGGATACCCTTCGCGGCGGGCGAGGAGATAAAGCGCCTTGAAATGGACGGCTTCGGGCGAAGTCCCGCGCGCGAAGGCGGCGAGGGCATCGACGGTGAGTGCATGAATGGGCGCAAAAGCTTCTGCGTGCGCGAGGTTGCTCCAGATCGTCTGCACAAAGCGGCTTGCTTCGCGGAGCGCATCGTAGTGTCGGGCCAGCTCGGGATGGGCGGCGACCACCTGGAAATCGCGCAGGAAAAACCCGGAGCCCCGTTTGCCTGCATCGAGTTCGGCGTCAATTGTCTCGAAGATATCAGGAGCGGTCCGTTGCACATTCTTCTTTGAACGTCGCCAGAGCGCGTCGAGAGGGCCGTCGTCGGCTGAAAAGAGCCGATAGCGCCAATAGCTTTCGCCGTGCTCCCTGCGGGCCAGGACAAGGACTCTGATCTGGGGATGGCGCTCGGCCACGGCGGTTACTGGCTTGCGGGGAGCTCCTCTGGCACGGGGGTCGGTGGAACACTGCCGGGAGGCGGATAGGGAGGAACTACGGCGCCACCGCTGATGATCAGCTTCATGCCATCGGAAATCGACATCTCGAGGAACGTGACGTCCTCGCGAGGGACCATGAGGAGGAATCCACTGGTCGGGTTGGGAGTCGTCGGCACAAAGATATTGAGTAGTTCGGCCTGCGTGCGGGCCTGCGCTTCCCCTTTTCCGGTCCCGGTCAGAAAACCGAGGACCCAGACACCCTGACGGGGATATTCGATCAGGACGGACTGCTGAAAGACTGCCTTTTCCTGCTGAACGAAGGTGTCCCGGATCTGTTTGACCGTATTGTAGACCGACCGCACGCCCGGCACGTTGTCCACGAAACGCTCAAAAGTCGTCACGATGTAGCGGCCGATGACGAGCTGCGAGAGCCACCCGAAAAATGTCACAATGGCGAGGACAACCGCGAATGCGATGATGTTGAGAGCCCAGACGTCCCACTGCCGCAAGTCCGCGTAGCGCACGCCGGGAAAGATGATGTCGCGCGCAGGCACCGCGATGCGGTCCATCAGAAAACCGATCACGAAAACAGTGACGCCGATCGGGGCCAGAAGAAGAAGGCCGGAAAAGAATGATTTGCGGAAGGAGCGGACCATGAGTCGTTTCCCAAGATGCGCCTGCGGGTCAGGCGCTCAAGCGGTTTCGTGATTCATCCGGGTGCGGAGGCGACGGCGTGGATCAGCTTCGCCACTGATGGCGGAGGGTCTGCCATTCGCGGGCGAGGACGGAATAGATTTCGAGATCGACGAAATGATCGTGCAGCCATTCGGCCTCGCGCTGGGTGCCTTCGTGTTGGAAACCGAGGCGCTCTGGAATGGCGCGGCTGGGGCGGTTCCCGGTGGCGCAGCGGATAAAGATGCGGTTCATGTTCCGGTCGAAGACCGCAAAATCGAGCAACCGGGCGACGCTGCGGGTCATGATCCCATAGCCGTTATAGGACTTGCCGAGCCAGTATCCGATACTCGAAATCCGGTTGATGACATCGAACCCGTGAAATCCGCAGATCCCGGCGAACTCATCGTGAAAGAAGATCCCGAGCGAAAAACCGGTCCCGCGGGCATAGCCGTTTCTCCAGAAGTCGAGGTGTCGGACCGTCTCCGATTCGGTGTATCCTTCGTTCACCCATGGCAGCCATTGCCGCAGAAAAGCGCGGTTCTCCTCGATCGTCCGTGTGACGACCGGTGCCTCATCGGGGTGTAGCAGGCGCAGTTGAAGATCGTGATCGACCCTGAGTTCAAAAGGCATCAGGCGCATGTTGACGGCTGGTCGCGACGGTCGGGCAGGTTCTTCGGAGGCAAGGTCAGGAGTCGGTAAGCGCGCCGTATAGCTCCGGGCGTCGATCGCGAAAGAAGCCCATTGTTGCGCGGTCTTCGCGGATCTGGGCAAGGTCGAATGCATGAGTGAGCACGACGGGAGAGTTCCGGTCTGCCTCGGCTCGCATGTCTCCTCGGTGGTCACAGATGAAGCTGGCACCATAGAAGATCTGTCCATCCTCGTCGCCGATCCGATTGGCGGCCACGACTGGAATGACGTTGCAGACGGCGTGGCCTTGCATCGCTCGTTGCCACGGCCGCGAGGTATCGAAATCAGGTTCTTCCGGTTCCGATCCGATGGCGGTCGGGAAGAGGAGAATGTCGGCTCCCAAGAGAGTCATTGCCCGCGCGCTTTCCGGAAACCATTGATCCCAGCAGATGCCGACGCCGATCACCCCAAACGGTGTCGGCCAGACCCGGAACCCCGTATTTCCCGGGCGAAAATAGAACTTCTCCTCGTAGCCAGGGCCGGTCGGGATATGGCTCTTGCGGTAGACTCCGGCGATGCGTCCGTCGGCCTCGATGAGGGCGAGACTGTTGTAATAATGAGGCCCGTCCTGCTCGAAGAACGAGGTAGGGATGATGACACGGTTTTTCCGCGCCGCCTCCTGCATCGCGGCAACCGCCGGGTGTCGTTCCACGGGGTAGGCGCCTCCGAAAGCTTCGCCGACTTCCTGTTTGCAGAAATAGTGCCCCTGGAAAAGCTCGGGCGGCAGAACGACCTGGGCGCCATGGGCGGCCGCCTCCGCCACGCGAGTTTGCATGCGGGCACAATTCTCATCGAGGTCCCTGCTAAAGGATTCCTGGATCGCGGCGACGGTGAGAAGGGGGTTGCTCATATTGGAAATGGTCAGGGTCGAGTGGGAACCTGCTGGGTGATGCAGTGGAAAGAGCCACCACCGTGAAGAATATTCCATGCCGGAGAACCGACAACCCGGCGTCCTGGAAAACACGGGGCCAGTGCTTCGAGGACCTGCGACGCGTCGGATCCGGGATAAAGGGGCACGACCACCGTGGTGTTGCCGATGTAAAAATTAACGTGGCTCGCGGCCATGATGTCGCCGTTGCGGTCGAGGACGCGCCCGGGGGAGGGAATTGGAATGACTTCGACTTGGCGGCCGCGGGCATCCCGGAGATTGCGCAGCGTCTCAATCGTTTCTTCGAAGATGGCCTTGTTCGGATCAAAGTCTCCGTTCGGTTTCATGCAAACGACCTTCCCCGGGGCCACAAAGCGTGCGAGATTGTCGATGTGGCCGTCTGTATGGTCTCCCTCGAGTCCGCGGCCGAGCCAGAGAATTCGCTCGGCGCCCAGTGCATCGCGCAGTCGTTCCTCGATCTGTGTCCGCGAAAGGCCGGGATTACGATTCGGGTTGAGGAGGCATTGTTCGGTTGTGAGGAGGGTTCCTTCGCCATCGCTATCGAGCGAGCCTCCCTCGAGGACCCACGAGTAGCTGGCCACAGGGTCACCGCTCAGATGGGCCACCGCCGCCGCTACGGCATCGTCGTCCGGATAGACGAATTTTCCGCCCCAGCCATTGAACCGGTAGGTTGTGGCAATACGGCCGGAACCGCAGACCGCGAAGATCGGCGCGGTGTCACGCAACCAGATGTCGCCGAAAGGGACCCGATGAAAGGTGGCTCCCAGCCCGGACAGTCGGCGGCGGGCCACTTCCTCGCGTTTTTCGTCCGGAACAAGGATGTGCAGCCTTTCGCCGCGTGGTCGCCCTGTCTCGGGATCGGGATCTGCAATCGCCCGACAGAGGCCCGCAAACTCCTCTTGAACGGCTTCGAGGGGCGTGGATTCCCACGGATCCGGGTGGCTCGGCCATGCCAGCCACACGGCGTCGTGCGGTTCCCATTCAGCAGGGTATCGGAGGACCTTGTTCATTTCGAGCGAGAGGGGTGGAGATCCATGGAGAGCGTTCTGACTCGTCAGGACAAGACCTCTTCACGCGGCCTTGACATGCGTGATGACAAAGCGACTCCTCGGAATGCTTGGAAACCGCGAGAGATCGATGTGCAGGTCCTGAGCGGGCACAGTGTATCGCATTTCCGATGACAATAGCGTCATGGCGGATTTTGTGAGCTCAATCGTGATCTGTTCCCCCGGGCAACGGTGCCCGGTATGGACATCGCCCCCGCCCTGCGGGATGAAATTGTAGGGGCTGCTGTCCCAATCGTGGAACCGCGCCGGTCGAAAACGTTCCGGATCTCCCCAGATGCGGGCATCGTGGTTGGTCCCGTAGAGATCCATCACGACCATGGTGCCCTTTCTGAAGGGCCGGTTCCGCCATTCGAACGGGGTTCTGGCGATCCCCGCGAGCACGGGGAAAAACGGGTAGAAGCGCCGAACCTCCTGCACGAAATGCTCAAGAGAAAGATCGTCCCCGGAAGAAACCCGCTCCCGGTGTTCCGGGTATTCGTGCAGGGCCAGCGCCCCAAAGGTGATAAACCGGGCCACTGCCACCACCGGCCGCAAGATATTGAGCAACTCCACCCCGGCGACTTTCTGATTGATGAGCGTACCGCTTTCGTCCCGGTGCAACGCGACAGCGGACAGGGCGCTGCCGGGCGGGGGATTCAGGCTTCCGTCCCGGACGGATTGGATGAGCTGTTGCGCCCAGCGTTCGGTGCGAATCCGCAGGAGTAATCCCCTCCAGTTGCGCGGTCCGATGGCACCAGCCCCCTCAATCATGGCAGAAAACTCCCTTGTGCGCTTCACCGCATCTTCCACGGTGAAAGGGATCCCCGCCCATTGCATGGCTGCACGGCATAGAACCTCTTCCACAACCGTGTGAAGAACCACCGATTTCTCCTGCCACCAGTGATCGAGGCTCGTGCGCCAGGCGTCTGAAAATGCAGTGACAAGGCTCTCGATGCTGGTTGGTGAGAGCACACGCATGAACATCCCCTTCCGATGACGGTGGGCGGAACCGCTGAGCGATTGCACGCTGTTGCGGTCCTGGAGCAGGAGCATCGCCGTCGGCGGAATGGCTCCTTTTCGGGTGAAACGGTCGGGATGAAAAAACATCCGAGCGCCATCTTCTCCGAGTATGCAGAGCGTCTTTCGCAGCATCAGCCGCGTTTCGAAAGCGTCCGTATCGAGCTCTCGGCACTGATCCGAGATGAAGGTATAGCCGGTGGAGAGGAACGGCAGGGTCATGTCGAAGGGGCGGGACCGGGGAATATCTGACATGAGACTATTATGCGCCCGAATTCGCTCATTGCACCCCGGGGCACCGAAATCGCCGTGCGAGTGGTGGAGGAACGACGAAATGAGGGGCAGAATCTCTTCTTTGAGGAGCGTGACAAATTGACACAATCCTCCTCATCGGGTGTCCCGAGATGGCGTTGGGATGCCAAGCGAGGGCGCGAAAAACAGGGTCTCGATTGTTTGCTAACAAATTGGATAACAACGAGAAGAGAATTTCTGGAGGCTTCCCTCAAAGACCCCTCGGAAGTGGTCCACTCTCTGCATACTACAGGCAAACACAAACAAAGGAATCACATGATCAGCTTCATCAGAAACAATCATCGTCACGTCGATCCCTTCCGGGATCTTGACACTTGGGTGGACCATTATTTTGGCGGTGCCTTTACGCGAGGAGCCTCCGTGCCTGCGCTCAGCGGCTTTGCGGCGCCGTCGTGCGGGCTCCGACTCGATATCTTCACGGATCCTGCCGGCTATCACGTGGTTGCCGAGCTTCCCGGAGTTCCGAAGGAGGCCGTGGAACTGAAACTGGAAGATGCCGTTCTCACCATTCGGGGCGAACACCGCACCGGCGAAGGAGAAAATGAAGAGACTTTCACGTTCAGCCGTTCGATCACAGTCGGAGATGACGTCGATGCGGATGCCGTGGAAGCCAAGCTGGAAAACGGCCTTCTCACCGTCTCGTTGCCGCGCGCGGAGGCACGCAAGCCGAAGACAATCACCGTCAATTAATATAAGAGAGGAAAGGAATGATCTTTATGAGCACAGAGTTGCAAAAGTTTGATTCGAGCGCGCATTCGCTCGTGACACCTCGGCGGAGGCAAGTGCGCCCACGTTATGACATCAGTGAGGATGCGGATACGGTCCGGATTCGCGTCTTTCTGCCCGGGGTTCCGAAGGACCAGGCAGCGGTCACGACAAACGGAGACACGCTGACGATCGAAGCCCAGCGGCCAAATCACTGGCAAGACAGCTGGCAGCGGACGTATCAGGAAATTCCGGACGCCGATTACCGGCTCGACCTCGAGCTCAACCGGGCAATCGACAGAGAAAAAATTACCGCGAGCACCCGGGACGGGTTGCTCTTGATCGACATGCCGATTGCGGCGGAAGCAAAGGCTCGGACGATTGCGATCGCCTGAGCGCGGGAGCGCTGAGAACAACCGGGGAAGATTGGAAAGGAGCGGGATCAGTCCCGCTCCTTTTTCTTTGGGAGACTTACCGATTTCGGTCGAGCAATTGGTCGATCAGCCGCTGCGCGTGGGCGCAGAAGGTTCCGCCGAAGAGATTGGCGTGGTTGAGTATGTGGTAGAGATTGTAGAGCGGTTTGCGCTCCCGGTAGCCAGCATCCAGCGGCCATTCATCGTTATATCCTTCATGAAAGCGGTCATCGAAGCCGCCGAAAAGTTCGGCCATGGCGATGTCCGTTTCCCGGTCCCCGTAATAAGAGGCCGGATCAAAAACGAGGGGGCTGCCATCGGGCGTGAAACCGACATTGCCGCCCCAGAGGTCGCCGTGGAGGAGAGAGGGTTGGGGCGTGTGGCCAACAAGGCATGACGGCAGCCGATCGAGGAGTTTCTCGGCATTTTCAAGCGCCAGTCCGTTTTCCCTCGCCAGGAAAATCTGTGGCCGGAGGCGGTGATCCCGGAAGAACATGCCCCAGTCCTCAGTCCAGCCATTCGATTGTGGAGTGGCCCCAATGAAATTGTCCTCCACCCAGCCGAATCGGTCGGAAAGATGCCGATGCATGCGGGCGAGTTGACGTCCCATTTTTTCGGTCGACCCCCGCGCGCCGATTTCCAGGTGCTCGAGAACAAGAAATGCGGATTCGCCGATTACACCGTGCGCAACCACGCGGGGAACGCGGATCTCTGCCGTCGCTGCGATGGCTTCGAGTCCGGTGCGTTCGCAGGCGAAGGCGCGGGCATGCCGGGCGTCGTTCGTTTTTACGAAAAACCGTTCTCCGGATTGCGTAATGGCGGCAAAGGCGGCGTGGATGCAGCCTCCACCAACCGGATGATGATCCGAGATGACGACCGGCTGGCGGCGTTCCGCCGTGAGGATTTCGGAGAGCTGATGCCAATCCATCGGGGCGCGATCAGCCCGCCGCCTCAACGTTCGGCGAGGGCGTGCTCTATGATATGCTCACAGCCGTCCTCGAGCAGCTCCATGACATGGGTGAAACCCTCGCTACCGCCGTAGTAAGGATCGGGAACTTCGGTGACATCGTGCTTCCGGAGGAATTCACAAAACGGCCGGACTTTCCCGGCATGATCGCCCTTGGGAACGAGGCGCCGGACGTACTCGAGATTCTCCCGGTCCATCGTCAGGATGAGATCGAAGTCGTGCAGGTCGCGCTCCTGGATCTGGCGGGCGGCACCACCGAGGCGAATGCCGCGTTCGCGGGCGGCAGCAAACATGCGTTTGTCCGGTGCATTTCCAGTGTGCTCGTTGATCGTTCCGGCGGAATCACAATGGATGCGGTCTTCCAGTCCACGTTCGCGCACAAGGTGATTGAGCACCCCTTCCGCCGCCGGGGAGCGGCAGATGTTACCCATGCAGACAAAGAGAATCCGATAGGGATTGGCCAAGAGGAAAAAGCGTTAGAGAAGTCCCAGTTCCATCTTGCCGATCTCGCTGATCATGTCCTGGTGCCATGGTGGATCCCATACGATATCGACAGTTGCTTCACGCACGCCGGGAACCGCCTCCAGCTTCATCTTCGCATCCTGCGCGATCGCCGGGCCCATTCCGCATCCGGGGGCTGTCAAGGTCATGTCGACCTGGACCTGCCAGGCTTCCTCGTCCTCATCTGGAACCACCTGCAGATTGTAGATGAGGCCCAGGTCCACGATATTGACGGGGATCTCCGGATCGAAAACCCCGCGGAGAGCTTCCCAGAGAGCATCATTGCTGGGTGGGCCTTCATGATCTTCCGCTGCGTCGGCGGTGGGCCGGGCGGTGACTTCCTCGCCGATGGCGTCGGCGTGGACGCCGTTGATCTGGGCCATGCCGCCGATCCAGGTGACGGTGAAGTTGCCTCCCAGGCGGTGGGTAATGGTGACTTGGGTTCCTTCCGGAATGATCACCTGATCGCCGTAAGGCACAATCGTCGCGGGTGTGTCTCGGGTGACGGTGCGCTCATTGTCCATGATACTGAGAACGTGTCTCAGATTCCGGAGGAATGCAACCTCTCTTCTCGTGGCCCGGCGGATCACTTCAGGCGTCAAGACCGCTGCTGGCAGCTGGCATCTCGGCGTGAAAGCGATAGGGTGTGGGTCACGACCTCCACCTCGACCTGCGTTTGCCATGGACCGATCCACCCTCATCGTTGTTGCCCCTTTTGACCGCCGCGAGCTGGCCTCCGTGCCCTTCACCGGAGGAGGTGTGATCGACGGCTGGCTGGACGAGGCGGCCGCACTTCACCGTCGGCGGGACGCTCTGCCGAAATGGGAGCGAATCCGCATTCTACGCCGGGCGAGTGACCGATTGCGCGCCCGCAAGGAGGACTTTGCCCGGACAATAGCGCGGGAGGGTGGGAAACCGATGGTGGATGCCCGGGTCGAGGCCGATCGGGCGGCTAAAGGACTGTCGCACGCCGCGCACGTTCTCGAGGCGGAGGCTGGGCGGCAGGTTCCGCTGGATCTTTCACCCTCCACGGCGGGTCGATTGGCGTACTCCCTGCACGAGCCGATTGGGCCCGTCGCCGCGATCAGTGCTTTCAATCACCCGCTCAACCTCATCGTGCACCAGGTGGCTCCAGCCGTCGCGGCGGGTTGCCCCATCATCGTAAAGCCGGCTCTGACGACCCCGCTATCCTGTCTTGCGCTCGTCGAGTTGTTGCGCGAAGCCGGCTTGCCCGAGGCATGGTGCCGGGTGGCGATTGTCGACGATCGAATCGCAGAAAAGCTCGCGACGGACGAACGCATCGCATTTCTCTCGTTCATCGGTTCATCGAGGGTGGGCTGGACCTTGCGCAGCAGGATAGCGCCGGGTACCCGCTGTGCGTTGGAACACGGAGGGGCGGCTCCCGTCATCATCGAGGCTGACGTCGATCTGGCGGCGGCGGTTCCCCTCCTTGTCAAAGGCGGCTACTACCACGCCGGACAGGTTTGTGTCTCCGTGCAGAGGATTTTTGTTCACCGCTCACGGGCGGATGAGCTGCTTTCCGCTCTCGCAACGGCGGTTGATCACCTGCGCGTCGGCGATCCGGAATCGGAAGAGACCGAGATGGGCCCGCTGATACGCCCTCGCGAAGTCGTGCGGGTAGCGGAATGGGTGGAGGAAGCGCGAGCGGAGCGGGCGACCGTCGTTACCGGCGGACATATCTTAAGCGAAACCCTGTATGCACCCACCGTGGTCGCCGATCCCCCCGGCCGCATTCGCCTCTCCTGCGAGGAAGTGTTTGGTCCGGTCGTGACGGTCTCGCGATTCAGCGACTGGTCCGAGGCGGTCGAGCGGGCGAATGAAGGGTCGTGGTCTTTTCAGGCCGCTGTCTTCACACAAGACGGGATGCGCGCTCAGGCGATCGCAGCGAAACTGGATGCCTCCGCTGTGATGATCAATGACCACACCGCCTTCCGGGCTGACTGGATGCCGTTTGGCGGTCGCCGACGCTCGGGATTGGGGGTGGGAGGAATTCCGTCCACATTCGCCGATCTCCGCCAGGAAAAGCTGATCGTGAGCCGGCTGGCCTGAGGGCGGGTTCGGGCAATCGGAACCATGTCGGCGGAAACCAAAATCAGTTCAACGGAGGCCCGGCTGGTCTTCTATCCGGACTCCCGACCTGGTTGGACGCGCCGGCGCTATGGACGTGGGTTTGCCTACTTCGACGAACAGGGTGCTCACATTGCCGATCCGGAAGAGATTGCACGCATACGTCGATTGGCGATACCCCCGGCGTATCGTGCCGTCTGGATCTCGCCTCGCCCGAACGGACACTTACAGGCCACCGGGAGGGATGCGCGCGGCCGTAAACAATATCGCTACCATGAACGCTACCGGGCCTTTCGGGACGAACGGAAATACGAGCGCCTCTGCGGATTTGCGAGAGAGCTCCCGCGGATCCGCCGGGTCGTTGCCGAGGACCTTGCCCGCCCGAAATGGGACCGCGATCGGGTGGCGGCCCTGTGCGTGAGATTGCTGGATGCAACGGGACTGCGTGTGGGGTCGCAACGCTACGTGGAGGAAAACGGCACCTACGGGCTGACGACCCTGCAGGACGACCAGGTGAAAACGGTCGGACGGGAGCTGCGCATTGCGTTCATCGGAAAAGGGGGGCGTGCGATCGAGGCGACGGTCGAAGACGCCCAGCTTGTTCGCTGGGTTCGTCGCCTCCAGGATCTTCCTGGCCAAGAGCTCTTTACCTACCGCAACGCAGATGGAGAATGGCTGCCGATCGGGAGTCACGACATCAACGCGTATCTTGCAGAGAAAACCGGGATGTGCGCGACCGCAAAGGACTTTCGCCTCTGGCGTGGAACAGTCCTGATGACCCGACACCTCGTCGCCAAACCAGTCGAGGAAAGCCACTGGCGCGATGCCGTCAAAGCGACCGCCGCTGTCCTCCAGAACACGGCTGCGGTGTGCGCGAAGTATTACCTGCATCCCGAGATCCGTCGTCGCTGGGAGAACGGGGAGCTGGTTGCCTGGTCACCCCGCATCGGAGAAGCGCTTGTCGAGCGGCGCCTTGCGAGCTGGTTGCGTGAGCTGGAGGAGTCCGGGGCGTAGGCGAGGGATCTGGGTGGGTGGGGCGCCGAAGGGTGAGGACGGGAGGGGGACTCTCCAGTTCTCCATCGGACCGGCAAACCCGTGGCCGGGACGATGGGCTCCGGGGGCATCGCAGGGATGGCAACTCCTCGGCCGCGCTTTCCCCTCGAGAAAAAAGCCATGAACCGGCGAGGTCCATGGCTTTGGAAAGAAGTGAAATGTGCGACCGATCAGAGGAACTTGCGTTCGAGCAGGTCACGGACGTGCCGCTCGACGGACTCGTGCCCGATCTTTCCGATGATCTCTTCAAAGAACCCGAATACCATGAGCTCCTCTGCCCGTTTGCGCGGGATGCCTCGGGCGAGGAAGTAGAAGATGTTCGAATCGTCGATTTTTCCGGAGGTTGCTCCATGCGAACATTTCACGTCGTTCGCCTTGATTTCCAGTCCTGGCAACGAATTTGCCTCGGCCGCATCGCTGAGCATCAGGTTGTTGTTTGTCTGATACGCGTCGGTTTGCTGGGCGTCGTCTCCGACGATGATGAGGCCGGAGAAGATCGTCTTGGAGCGGTCGAGCAAGGCGTTCTTGTAGAGAAGATCGGAACGACTGTTGGGCGCGAGATGTGTTTGCAGTGTCCGCTGATCCATCAGCTGTTCGCCATCGGGCACGTTCAGCGAATACAGGTTCACATCCGCACCGCTGCCGAAGATCTTGCCGTGGATCTCCTGGCGGGTGAGGGAGGAGCCGATATTGATAATCGTGCCTTGGCTCGTCACATCCCGCTGTGCATTGCTCGTGTTGAGCTGCAGGCTGAGGGTCTTGCGGCTCCAGTTCTGCACGATGGTGTGCTTCGGCCGTGACCCGGGGCCTGCAAAGACGTGGGCGTTGGCGATAACGAGGTTTTCGCCCTCCGGATCGGCGCTTTCCTGGAACTCCACAAGATGCCCCGAGGCGTTGTCCTCACATACAAAGAGGGTATGGGGAAAGATCGCCGTGCCTGGTTTGCGGTTCCATTGCGCAACGACAAAGGGTGCCTCGATCTCCACTCCCTTTGGAATGTGAAGAAACACGCCGCTGCGGAGCATGGCGACATGGAGGGCCTCGAACTTCTCGGAGCCCAGCTCCGGCGTCTGCTGCATGAAGTATCGCCGAACGAGGTCGCCGTGTTGATTCAGGGCGT
Source organism: uncultured Puniceicoccaceae bacterium (assembly GCA_964629165.1). Classification (GTDB taxonomy): domain Bacteria; phylum Verrucomicrobiota; class Verrucomicrobiia; order Opitutales; family Oceanipulchritudinaceae; genus CAWVVV01. Next base: position 807 of record CAZVQJ010000015.1, on the reverse strand, counting down.
CAATGAGCGTTGTAAAGATGACGCCCTTTGCCTCGACCTCCGGATCGAGATAGCGCGGTGCGGCGAGGTTGTCGTCGACAAAGACAAACCGGCCGGCGACATTCTCGAGGCGTTCCGAGCGCGCCACGAGGTCATCGGCATCGACGCCTCCGAGCGGGTTCGGTTGAAACTCCTCAATGGCGGTGAACGGTTTGAGATTTGCAAACCGCCATTGCTCGTCGGCGCGAACGGGAGAAGGAAGCGCCTGGTAGCGTTCCCATGCTTCGCTCTGCAGGTTCCGGAACCAGTCCGGGAGCATTCCTGTGACGGTTTGACGCAAATCGTAGGCCTCCACAAGTCGGCTGGAGGAAGAGGGTGCAAGTGTATCCGACATCTTAGACATCTTGTAAGTTATCCGACGGAGCCTTCCATCTCCAGGTCGATCAGGCGTTTCAGCTCAACGGAATATTCCATCGGGAATTCCCGGATGAGATCGTTGACGAACCCATTGACGGCCAAGCTCATCGCTTCACCTTCGCTGAGCCCGCGCTGCATCATGTAGAAAATCTGATCCGCACTGACCTTTGAAACACTGGCTTCGTGCTGGGTGATATTGTCCTGACCGCGGACGGTGATTGCCGGGTAGGTATCGGTGCGACTGTTCGTGTTGATGAGGAGAGCGTCGCACTCCGTATTGTTCTTACAGTTGCGCAGGTGTCGGGGCATGCTCACGACGCCCCGATAGGTGGAGCGACCCTCCCCGATCGATATCGATTTGGAGATGATGTTCGAGGTCGTGTTGTCTGCCGCGTGGACCATCTTGGCACC
>CAZVQJ010000014.1:0-28531 GCA_964629165.1 uncultured Puniceicoccaceae bacterium | reverse complement strand
GCCCTCGCGCATCGCCGTCTCCATGATCGTCTCCTGACGCCCGTTGGCGGCGGTGATCGCTTCTCCCGCCCGCAGCCCATAGGAATCATGGAGCGCCTTGACCCCGTAGGCATGCACGGTACCGCCGGCATGGGAGTTCGTCGAAAGCCATCCCTGCTGGTGCGGCCGGTAGGAAGCCATGCGGTCGAGCCGATCCCAATGCAGATCTCCGTCCGGCCCGGCATTGAGCAAGCGCCCGGCATGCCAATGCCCAAGTCCGGTGCCGTCGGGGTGAATGAAGATCACGTTGCCAACCGCTGGTTCGGCGGTCGGGGACGCACAGACACTGCCGATGGCAACAGTGGATACAGCAGCCATGATACAGAGGAGCGTCGGCCTTATTTTCATCAATGGGGTCAGTGGTAAACGCATGGCTATTTGTCAGCGAACGGAGCTGATATGTTGTAACGATAAAGTTGATACGAAAAAGGACGGGCAAGCTCCACCTTGATGCTGCCGCCTTTTCCAACGGTCTGCCTCGAAGCGACTCCTGCCGGCAAGAGCGGAACCAAGTGCACTTCCTGCTCCGGCGGAAGCATCGTGCGCATCACCGCCGTTTCGGCAGCGGTGTTCTCACGCAGCACAAGCAGAAATCCCGAAAGCGGGTCGACGAGCGACTGGAATCCCGTCCATTGATGGCCATCCGGCTCATCGCCGATCGGAAAAATCGCCCCGCGGTGGATTTCCGGCATCCACTCCCGGTATTGCTGCACGATCGACGCGATCGCGATGCCTTCATCCGGCAGGCCGCTGGCCTCAAACCAGGCCAGTGGTTGCGCCATCATCGTGCTCGCGAAGATGTAATCGAACGGCACGTTGATCGGTGCCAGCGGATCCGCTTTGTCGTATTGATCCGGACGCCGCCACTTGTTCAGGAACTCGATCTGCAGGCGTTCGGGCGGTACATAGTGACTCAACATCCACAAGTTGCGCAAAGTCCAGTGGGGATAATAACTGCCCCAGTCCGTATAACGGTTTTCAAGGAATACGACCCCGTATTGATTGTGGTAATGGTAGCCCATGCGCTGGCCTGCGGTGGCGTCGAGGTGGAGCACGATCTCGCCGTTCGACTCCCGCATGACCTTTTCGCAGAAGCGACGAAAGCGGTCGTCCGCGGTTTTTGTCGGCAGTTCCACGCCGTCGATCTTGATGTAGCGAAATCCGTGTTCCCGATAAAGATCCAGGACGATGTCGGCGTCACGCTCCCACGTCGCATAGTCGTTGGCACGCGTGGGATTGAACCAGAGCCCAAGCTCGATCCGCTTCTCCCTCGCATAGCGCACGATGGGCGCAAATCCATCCGGCAGGCGCTCCGCGTGAGGCAACCAGTCCTCGCGCTCCCATGCCGCCCATTTCTCCCCCGCTTGTTGGGCCGAGTTCTGGGACAAACCCTCCTGCCACCCGTCGTCGATCTGAAAGTGGGACAGGCCCAGCCGCGCCGCCGCATCCACTTCCCGGCGAAGAAAGTCGTCATGGATCCGGGCGTCCCGGTTTCGGTCGCCCCAGGTATTCATCATGAGCATCGCGTCCCGTTCCGGATCGTATCTTCGGAGCGTTTTCTGATACCCACGCAGCGCCATTCGCATCTCGTCAAATCCACCCTCGAAAACACCCGTGACGACGGCGTAGGCGCGGTACCATAGCCCCGGCTCAAGCTCGGCCAGGAGCAGTCCCGCCCCATCCACCGTCAGCCCTTCCCGTGAAAACCGAAAATCGTGCCCCGGATAATGCAGTTGCGACTCGGAACTCGGCGCTTCCTTGAGGAAAAAGATCCCCCTTTCCCCGTTCACCGGCACCGCCCAGAGCAGGTTGCCCCGCATCTTCTCCTCCTTCGTGAAGGCAATGCGCTCCTCCTCACGCGTGAGCGTATTGCGATCGTCTGTCCGATCAAAAAACTCCACACTGCGTGCTTTCCAGTGGTTTCCGGGCAGGGAAATCTGATCCAGGATGAAACCGTCCGCATCCAGCTGCTTCAACCGTGAACGGTCAGCGTCGGGTTCGATTCGCACATGCTGGGTCTGCTGAATCGCCGCCACTCCCGGAAACACCCGGAAAACACGCCTGAGCCGATAATCCGGGAATCGGCTATCCACCTCCACGCGCAAATGGGCCGGCTCAAGATTGGAAGCAGGCACGTTCTCCTGGGTCCAGTGGCTCTCCACGGGCGCATCGTCGCGTGCCCCGACCGCAGCCGGTTTCGGCGCCAGCGTTTGATAGCGAATCCCGTTTCGGCGGTCCGTCAGGCGCAGCGGACGCGATTCACCGGAATCGAGGGCAACGGCCCGTTCGATCACGGCATTCCCCAGAATCAGCTGCCCCTCCTCAACCCTCGCGTATGGTTCGGCCCAGGCAGAAGCCGTCGTCATGATCGGGAGCACGAGAAGCAGGAGGCCGGAAAGACGAGGCATTGCCATGAGGGGCAGCATCCTCGATCCGGCCACGACATCGCAAGCCGCCGACGAATTCTAACTGTAGAGCCAGGGTCGCTATACAATTATAGAGCCGCCTCCTTTGCGGTCGGAGGAAGCCTCCGGAAAGACTTTCTGACCGATTCCCTGACGAACGAATTTACGCTTTCTCATGCCCGACCATCCGCCATCCACCCCGATCACTCAGAACACCTACCATCGACCGAAGCGTTCGCTCAATGGCGACTGGGCTTATCTCGTGGACCCCTACGAAACGGGCTTCCGCTTCCAACGCAACTGGAAGCCTTTCGATGCATATGACGAGTTGCCCCGTTGCGCCTTCGGGGCCGATTCCCGGAAGGAGTCACCGTCCGATCTCATCGAATACGACTATCTTCAAGCCCCGCGCCTGTCTGTGCCGGGCGACTGGAATCATCAGGTGTCGGAGATTCTCTACTACGAGGGAAGCATCTGGTACCAGCGGGAGTTCGATTACGCTCTCGCCGACGATCGTCGCCTCTACATTCGGTTCGAAGCGGCCAATTACGAGGCCGATGTCTATTTCAACGGCGTCAAACTTGGGCACCATCTCGGGGGCTTTGATCCATTCGAGTTCGAGATCACCGACCGGGTCCGGACAGCGGGCAACACAGTCGTCGTTCGCGTCAACAACCGGCGCGAACCAGCGAGTGTTCCCGGGATGACGACTGACTGGTGGAACTACGGTGGCCTCACTCGGGAGGTTTTTCTTTTTGAAGTGCCCTCCGCCTTTATCGCCGACTACCATCTTCAGATCACGCCGGCGGAACCTGACGTGGTCACAGGTTACGTGCGGATAGACGGCGCGAAAGGAGGAACGATGGTCACCGTTTCGGTGCCCGAAGTGGGCGCAAGCACCGCGATCACGACAGACGACTCGGGCTACGCCGAGGTGCGGCTTCCGACGATGAGCCTGCAACGCTGGTCACCGGAAAATCCGAAACTCTACACCGTCCTCCTGGATGCACCGGAGGACCAGGTGGAGGATGAAATCGGTTTTCGGACCATTGAGCGGGACGGACCCGAGATCCTTCTCAATGGCGAGCCGATCTTTCTTCGGGGTGTTTCTCTTCACGAAGAGATTCCCGATGGGCCGCGCCGGGCATGGTCGGCGGACGATGCCTGCTCGCTGCTCGGTAAAGCAGAGGAACTTGGCTGCAATTTCGTACGTCTCGCCCACTACCCGCACAACGAGCACATGCCCCGGCTTGCCGAGAAGCGCGGCCTCCTTCTCTGGGAGGAGATTCCGGTGTATTGGGGTATCCATTACGATGACGAAAACACTTACGCTGTGGCGGAATCGCAATTGCGCGGCCTTGTTCACCGCGACAAGAACCGCGCCTCCGTCATTATCTGGTCGATCGCCAACGAGACACCGGTCACTCCGGCGCGGACACGGTTTCTTGGCAGGCTGAAATCGGTGGTCCGCGCGATCGATAGTCAGCGCCTGATCAGCGCCGCCCTCGACCGTGACCAGACATCCACGCTCGACCAGATCAGTGTTCGCGATCCCTTTGCCGATGAAGTGGATCTCGTCAGCTGCAACCAATACCTCGGGTGGTATTACGGCCACCCCGGTCACTGCACGGAGGTGGTCTGGACGGTTGATCCGCACAAGCCTTTCGTCATGAGCGAGTTCGGAGCTGGTGCGGTCGCCGGCAGGCACGGCCCCAAGGAGGAGATCTGGACGGAGGAGAACCAGGCGTGGCTCTACCAGGAACAGCTCGCGATGATGGAAAAGATCCCGAGCTTCCGCGGTTGCTCCCCATGGAATCTTTCCGATTTCCGCTCACCACGCCGAAACCTGAGTGGGATCCAGGACCACTGGAATCGCAAGGGCCTGATTTCCGCCGATGGCGAGAAAAAGCAGGCATATTTTGTTCTGAGAGCTTTTTATGAACGGATGAAAGACTGGGAACTCGACCACCGCAGGCGCTGGAGGCGCATCCATAGATAACGGATGCTCGGACTTCATTACCTGGATTGGCTTGTGCTGGCGCTCTATTTCGTGGGCACCACCGGACTGGGCATTTGGACAATGAAGAAAGTCCGCTCCTCGGGCGACTACTTCATGGGTGGGCGGGGGTTCGGCAAGGTCATGATGATTGCACAGGCCTTCGGCGTCGGAACCCACACTGACCAGCCTGTCTCGGTGACCGGTGCAGCCTACAGCAACGGCCTTGCGGGCATCTGGTACCAGTGGATCTATCTCTTCTCGACGCCGTTCTTCTGGATCATCGCGCCGATCTATCGCCGACTCCGCTACATCACGATGGCGGATTTCTTCCAGCACCGCTATGGAACGCCCATCGCGATGCTCTACACCGGCGTCGCCTTGCTCTACTTCTCGATGAACATGGGCATCATGCTCAAGGGCACGGCGGTCACGGTCGAGGGACTTACCGGAGGTGCTCTGGAGGAGGACCTCGTGATCATCGTGGCAACGGGTCTCTTTGTGACCTACGGGGTGGCGGGAGGCCTGATCGCAGCCGTTTACACCGACCTGATACAGGGTGTGCTTATCCTCCTTCTATCGTTCATGCTCATCCCCAGTGCGATCCAGGCGACCGGAGGGATGGGCGTCTTCCACGAGAACCTGCCGGAGCACATGTTCAGCTTGATCGCGCCCGAGGAGCTGACGCTAGCCTTCATCATCGCCGCCGTCATCAACGGTCTGGTGCATGTGGTCGTGCTCCCGCACCACATGGCGATCGGTGGCTCGGGAAAGACGGAAATCGCCTGTCGCACCGGCTGGACCTACGGCAACTTTCTGAAGCGCTTCGCCACCGTCGGCTGGGCGTTCACCGGTGTCTTCGCGGCGTTCCTGATTCCCGGTCTGAGCGATGCCGAGCGGGAGCTGAGCTTTGGACTGATGTCGCGTGAACTGCTCCCAATCGGGTTCGTGGGACTGATGCTCGCGGCGATGATCGCTGCCGTGATGTCGACCTGCGACGCCTTCATGGTGCATGCCTCCGCGCTCTTCACGCACAACCTTTACCGGCGCTACCTCAATCCCGCGGCGGGCGAGGACAAGCTTCTTCGGGTGGCGCGCTGGTCGTCGTTCACGATCGTATTGGGGGGCCTCCTTTTCGCTTACGGGTTTCCCACCGTGATCCAAGGCATCAAGGAACTGTGGAAGATCACCGCCTACATGGGCATCGCCTTCTGGATGGGTATCCTCTGGCGCGGCGCCAATCGCTGGGGAGCCTTGACAAGCGCCCTCGCGATGTTCGCCTCCGGCACCATCACCGGCTGGCTGCTCGACTGGTCGTTCGCCGCCCAAGTCGCACTCTACGTGCCCGTCGGCATTGTCATGCTCGTCGTTGTCAGCCTGTTTACCACCTCGGAGGCCAAGGCAAAACTGGACGCATTTTACCTCCTGCTTGATACCCCGGTGGGCAAGGAAAATCGCCTTCGCCGGGCGGGCGTGGAGATCCTCCTCGCAGGCGATGCGGACGAAAAGGAAAGCGATCGGACGGACCAGCCATCAAGCGAGGATGACGGACTGATTCTCGTGGACCTGCAGGACATCCTGACCGGGAAGCGCCGGTTTTCATGGAAGCGCTACCGGATGGACCTGATCGGCTTTTCGGTCGCTTGCCTGGTGGCCGCCGGTACCATCGCCATCGTCTGGATCTTTGTCCGCCTCGCCGCCTGAACCCCGGCACGTCGCGGACAGGCGTGGATTCGTCACAACCTCGGGTCTGGGAGAGCAACCAGCGTCCGTCCCAAACGGGATGCATCCGTCACCACCCGGTGGTGACCGTCGGTCCGGCGGAGATGGCGGCCCGAGTCGCTTCTTCCTCAAAATTGAACCGAAACTCCTGCTTTGCCCTGACGACAGATGGTTTCCCCTTCACCGTCGGCGGCATGAACTGCCACTGGAGGAGTGCGTCGTAGGCCGCATACGCGAGTCGGATATCACCGTCGAAATCGAGCAGTACGGGCAGGCGAACGTCCCCTTCTTCGTCGATAAAAAACTGGAAAGTAGCCAAACCCGAGCGCTCGCCCTCCGGGATCTCCTGATCGACGATGGGCCGCACCACATCGACTGGTTCAGGGATCTGATCCAACGCCGAAAGATTCGCAACTCGTGGCTGTACCCGGGGCCCTCCGTGCAGGGAAGAAAGGTAGACATTGGTCATGTGAGGGCCGTTGATCGTCATGACAAGTCCCTCGCTTTTGAAGACCACCGTCAGCAGAAGGCCGGATGCCACCGGCACGCCGTTCCGGGTCGCCGGCGTGAATTCCCATCTGTCAATGACCCGATCGATGGCCCGGACAAAGTCTGGATCGGTGTCCGCGATCGTGATCCAGTCCGATAATTCGCCCTGCGTATCGATCTCCACGAGCAAGACTGCGGTACCGTCGACGATACCCTGGGAAGACAGCATGACGGGAAAAATGGGATCCACCATTCTTGTCACGGTGGCGCCGACAAACGACTCTTCGGCCACGGCGGGGGTACCCGCGAAGCCCACCCAGGCGAGGCCACTCAAGAGGATCGTGTTCAATCTTTTCATTTCGTTGCCTCCGGTTGTCCGTTTGTTTGGATGCGGCGTTTGCATGGCCGCCGCGTTACCGGGAGATACACCTGCCTGGGCGTTCACCCTTCAGAATTCTTTTTTGAAGTAGTCGCCGGGATTGCGGTGTAGGTTTACGGTATCGCCAACTCTGCAGAATCGGCCAATGGAAAATGAATCACTCGATGGTCTCCTCTCGTCCTGGCAGCCTGTCCTCGAGGAGGATCCGCATTTCCGGCAGAAGGTATTGCACAGGATCGCTTCGAGCGATGTGGAGCGGGGAGGATGGAAACGGGTTGAAGGCGTTTTCCGTGCGGCGCGACCCCTTGCGTTGGCCGCCGTCCTCACACTGGTGTTGCTGTGGACGGTTCCTTCCGGCCGAAAGGAGGGCAGCATCGATCGGCAGGAGGCACTCTACTTTTTGCTGATTGATCCGGCCGGCCACCTGGAGACAGCATCGCTTCCCGTGGCGAAAGGGGGAGCAACCGGACTCTCCGAAGTCTCTCTGATCGAGATGCTGGACTGGATGCGGGTGAAGTTCTCACTGAGCCCCGGAGAGTTTGCCCAGGTTGCTTCTCTCCACGAGGAATACAGCGACCGCTTTGAGTCCCTTGCGCAGAGAATTGTCCACCTTCGGTACCGCTATACGCAGTTCGAGGAGCAGCGGTTGAGCGACGAGTCGATCGACTTCATTGCGCTCTACGATCTACTTCAGGAGCGAAACACGATGCGGGAACAGGCGAACGAACTTTCGAACACTTTCGTCGAAAAGCTGCTCGTGATTCTCGGGCCTGCGCAGGGGAATGAATATCTTGTGCTTCTGTCACGCGCCTACGCCCGCGCGCAGCCCCTTCCGCCGGAGTCACCCACGGATGCCTGAACGTGATCCCAGCGATGCCGCATTGATGGCCCGCCTCGCTGAAGGCGAGACCGAGGCCTTGAGGGCATTGATGGACAGGTGGCAGCGGCCACTTCTGAGTTTCAACTACCGGTATGTGCAGGATATGGAAGCTGCCCGAGAGCTGACCCTCGAGACATTCATCCGTGTCCACAAGTCACGGGACCGATACGACGATCGATTCGCATTTACGTCGTGGCTGTTCCGAATAGCCGCAAACTTGTGCAAGAATCATCAGCGCTGGCGCATTCGGCATCCCGAGGAACGGCTTGCCGATGCGGATATCCCGCCCATTCAGGCTGGGACCAATCGTGACGGTGATCCAGAAACCCCCGCCGATCTGGTGATGAAACAGGAGCGGATCGAAGAACTGCGGTCGATCATCGCCGAGATGCCGCACCCGCTCAAGACGGCGTTGTTGTTATACTACTACGAAGGCTTGAGCTACAAGGAGATCGCGGACGTCATCGGACACTCCGTGCGCGGAGTGGAGACCCGCCTTTACCGGGCACGCAGTTGGTTGAAGGAACGTCTTGGCTCCGGCGACGGCGGGCCATCCACGCATTCAGGAGCCACGATGGCGCCTCGAAAGCCTTCAACGGGGTTTCCCCTCGACGGGGTCAAGCCGACGGGTGTCTCGCTTCCGTGGCAGGCGTAGCGCATCGGCTGGAAGGTTGAGAACACAGCAACGATTTTCAGCTTTCCCCCGGAAGAAACCAGCAGGGGCAGGTTTACTCTCGCGCCTGGATCCCTTCCGGACGGTTGCGGCGAAACTGGAAGCGGTTGAGGTCGTCCAGCGTCAACTCTTCGAGCAGCGTCCCGAGAGCGTCGCGCGGGGCCACGAAACGCACGACGGGTGCCTGGGCATATTTCCCGACCAGCGGAAACTTCAATCGCTTCTCATGAGGCAGCTGCACGGGCGGTTGAACGACTTTTCCGGGGGAATAGGATTCGTTCCCGTTCGCCCGGTCATTCGGATCCAAAGGAGTGAGCAGGTCTTCCGGAAGAATCCACCGCATCGATGGCAGTGCCTCGTGTCCGTTGATTGGAGCGACGAGATCGTTTGGAGCCTGCGCCTCGCGGGCCACGGGCAACACGGTCATGGCGGTGGCCGTCGCTACGAGGAAAACAGAAAGGTTCATGCAGCCACAAAAACCTAACGCATACTGATGAGCAACGCTATCATTGCGGGAAATAACCCGGGTTTCTCCTGAGGATTCCAATCCAATTATCCCTTCGTGTTTGGGCAAACGCCATAACGCAGCGTTGACACGCCGAGGGAATGCACGCCCATCATAGTCGATTCGATGCGATTTCGTCCACCATCGTTCTGGCTGCAAAGCCTCTCTCCGATCGCGCTCTTCTGGGCAATGTGGTCGATCACCCTTGGTGGCGCGCTTGTTTGCCTGACGTATTTCTATCTTCAATCGATTGAGTATCAGAAGGAAGGGGTTCGTCGCGACGTGCTGCACCTGGCGCAATCCCTCGCCCACCTCGTGGATGTGGACCTGCATGAGCAGTTGACGGATCCATCTCAAATGGGATCGCCGGAACACCTTGAGGCGCTCAATCCCCTTGTCCGCTTTCACCTGAAGATCCCGGAGATCTACTACGTCTACACGATCCGGGCGATCGATGGAGAAGAGTATTTCATTCTCGATACGGTGTACGATCCGCGTGTGCGCGCGCAGCGGCCGGGGAAGACGGTACTTTCGGAGATCATGGAGCGCTACGAGATGCCCGATCCAAATCCTGACGCCAATCCGGCGATGTATCGGGGCGATGCATACGTTTATCCGCTTCCGTATGTGGACGATTTCGGCAAATTTATTTCCGCGCAGGCGCCGCTCTTTGATCGAACCGGGGAATACGTGGGGTATGCGGGGGTCGATTACGATATTTCGGATTATCGGGAGCGTGTGAACCAAATCCGCATTGCCGGTGCCGGTGCCCTCGTCCTCGCCTTCATTGTCAGCTTCGTCATCGCCAACCTGACTCGCCGGATGCGGGAAGTGGAAGTGGCCCTCACCCGACAGCGTGCGGTGGCGGAAGAGGCCTTGCGGGAGGCGAAGGAAAGAGCGGAAGCGGCCAATCGCGAGAAGGGTGAGATGCTCGCGATGGCCTCGCACGATCTTCGCAACCCGCTCACCTCCATCTCGGGACTGACCGAGTTGATGCTACTCCGGTTGCGGGACGGTCGCGGGCGAGCGGACATGAAGGATATCGAGGAGGATCTCGTGACGATGAAGAGTACCACCGCTCAGATGCTCAAGCTGATCGAGAACCTCCTGACGACGGAGCTGATCGAGCAAAAGGGGTTCCGCCAATCGCCCGCCCCTTTCAATCTTTCGGACCAGTGTCGCGACATGCTCCAATCGTATGAGCTGCATGCGAGCCGCAAATCGATCACATTTTGCTCCCGGATCGACGAAGGCATTCTGGTACGGGGGGATTCCGCCCTTCTCCGAGAGGCGACCGGTAACCTCGTCAGCAATGCCATCAAGTATTCCCAGCCGGGCACGACGGTTACGATCGAACTGCGCACCGACAGCTCGCGGCGACGGGCCGTCTTCACCGTGACGGACGAGGGGCCGGGCCTCTCCCGGGAGGATCAGACCCGCCTCTTCCGCAAGTTTCAGCGGCTCAGTGCGACGCCGACTGCGGGCGAACCCTCCACCGGGCTGGGCCTCTTCATCGTCAAGACAATCGTTGAGGCGCATGGCGGAGAGGTGGAATGTAGAAGTACACCCGGCAGCGGATCGCGGTTCTCGATCACCCTTCCCCTCGCCTGAGGAAGTCTGGGCGGATCCGGTCCTCAACCCACATCCGCGGCCAGCAGGGGCTCAAGCGAGGCGACCGCTCACTTCCGTGTCCGGGATCCGGGTAGCGCGATTGTGTTCATCGACGAAGATGAGGCGGGGCCGGTGCTCGGCGGCTTCCTCCGGGCTGTAGGCGGCGTAGTTTGCAATAATCACGAGGTCCCCCCGGTGCACGAGCCGGGCGGCGGCACCGTTCAGGCAGATTTCCCCTCGTCGACCAAAAATGACATAGGTCGAGAAACGGGCGCCGTTGTTGCAATTGTAGATATCGACCTGTTCGAACTCCTGGAGTGCGGCTTGTTCACAGAGAACCGGGTCGATTGAGATCGAACCTTCGTAGTTGAGATTCGCATCGGTGACCGTGGCGCGGTGGATCTTGGATTTGAGAAGGGTGCGGTGCATCGGCGGATCAAACGGAAAGTTTAGGTTGCGCCCGGTTCAGGGCAATCGCGCGGTGAACGCCGCGCAAAACGAGGGCGGGAATGAATTTATCGAAGAGGTGAAAATCCGTAAAGAGGCGGGCGGATCCCCCCGTTCCGATGACGGTCGCCTCCTCCGTCCCGAAAGCTTCTTCACGCAGGCGGGCAACCAGCTCCTTCACGAGGCCGATGTGACCGAAAAAGAGGCCGGACTGGATATTCTCGATCGTCGTCCGGCCGAGAGCGTTGCGCACCGGAACAATGTCCACGATGGGAAGTTTTGCGGTCTGCGTCCCGAGAGCGTTCATCGAAAGTCCAATCCCCGCGGCAATGGCCCCGCCCAGGAACTCCTGACGGGCATTGACCGCACAGAACGTCGTCGCCGTTCCCATATCAATGATGATGAGGTTGCGGCCGGGAAAGAGTTCCACCGCTGCGATCGCGTTCGAGATCCGGTCGGCGCCGACCTGGCGGGGATCCTTGACCTTGACCTTCAGGCCGGTGCGGACTCCCGCCTCGATCAGAAGGACCGGGCGCGAAAGATATTTTTCGCAGGCCCCGACAACCGCGCGCAGGGAGTCGGGCACGACGCAGGCAGCGCCGACTTCAGCGATCTCCTCCGGCGCGATCCGGTGTGCCTGGAGCAGTTGCATGAGAAAAACGCCAAACTCATCGACGGTCGGACGGGCCCGGTTGTTCTTCCGGAACTCCATGCGAAGTTCTCTGCCCTCAAAGACGCCTCCATAAATATCGGTGTTGCCGATATCGAAGCAGAGCTGGAGTTCGCGCGCGCTCATGCCGATGCCCTCCCCGCCTGTTCACAAACCAGGTTGTCGATCAGACGTACGCCTTCGAGAATGACGGCTCCAAAGCGGCGATCGCCGCACTCCTCGACATAATCCACTTCGAAACCGGCGCCCTCGAGCTCGCTCCGGGCGTCGGACACCGTCATCGCATGCCGCAGGATGTGGGGAAAGGCAGCCGCACGGGCACGGCCTTCCGACGACAATCGCCGATTGCGGGAACTCAGGGCAAGGCCGTCGCGATCCCGGATCGTCGGACAGCCAACAATATCGACGGGGAGAAAAAAGGCATCCACCATACCCCGAACGAGCTCGAGCTGCTGCCAATCCTTTTCGCCGAAGTAGGCACGCTGCGGCGAAACGAGCTGGAGGAGTTTCATCACAACCGTCAGCACCCCGGTGAAATGTCCTGGCCGGTGCTCGCCTTCGAGCCGGGAGGATTCGGCGACCTCATCAACGCGGTAACGATATGCATCCGGATACAGCTGCTCGTGCCCCGGCACAAAAACAGCGTCCACCTGATGCCGTTCACAAATCTCCAGATCTGCCTCCCGTGGCTGCGGATAGCGGGCGCAGTCGGCCGGATCATTGAATTGGGTGGCATTGACAAAAATGCTCACGACCAGCCGGTCACACTCGCGCCGGGCGCGTTCGAGGAGAGACTCGTGGCCGGCGTGCAGGGCACCCATCGTGGGAACGAAGCCAATTGACTTTCCGCGCAACGCAGGCGACCGACACCAATCACGCAGAACGGAGGGCTCATGGATGATATTCATCATCAGCGGAAGGATTCTTCGGCGCCCGGGAAAGCTGCCTTTTTCACGTCGTCGGCATATTGGCTGAGGGCGCTCTTGATCAGTTTTGAACCGTCCAGGTAGGTGCGGACGAACTTTGGACGGAACGTTTCGTTCAGGCCAAGCAGGTCCTGCAGGACAAGGACCTGCCCATCGCAATGGACGCCACTACCGATCCCGATCGTGGGTATTTCGAGCGCTGCGGTGACTCTCTCCGCGAGGACTCCGGGAATGCATTCGAGCACCACCGCGAATGCCCCCGCTTCCTCCAGGGCGCGCGCATCCGCTTCGAGCTGAACGGCCGCTTCGCTGTCTCGCGCCTGCACGCGATAACCGCCGAGCTGGTGGACGCTTTGCGGCGTCAGCCCGAGGTGCCCCATAACCGGAATTCCGCTGCCGACAAGATGGGCCACCACGTCCGCGTGGCCGCGCACACCCTCCAGTTTGATTGCCTGCGCACCCGCCTTCATGAGCCGATCAGCTGCCTCGAGGGCGCGCTCGCAGCCAAGGCGGTGGTAGGGAAAGGGGATGTCACTGATAAGAAATCGGGCACCCTTCAGCCCGCGCGCGGCGGCGGCCGTATAGGCCTCCATCATTTCGAGGGTGGCATGGACGGTCGAGTCGTGCCCGTGCATGACCATGGCTCCGGAATCGCCCACGAGCACCGCGTCAATCGGCGTTCCGGCGATCAGCTGCGCGCTCCATGCGTCGTAACACGTCACCATCGTGATCGGCTGCCGCTCCTGTTTGAAGCGTGCGAATTCGAGAACGCTCTTCATTGGGCGCCCTCCGTCGATCCGACCGCCCAGCGACCAGAAATTACGTCCAGTACCTGTCTCATCGATCAAGTCCTCCGTTGCTTTGTGTTGATTTGCTTGGACGCGGTCGCAGCCAGAAGGTCTACGCCGCAGGCAAACAGACAAGAACCTATATTTTCCCCCGCTCAGCAAGCAGAATTGAGAATTCTCCCGGTGGTGAAAGCGGCGCCTGCACCGTGATTATGCCCTTGGGGACAACTCCCGCTTGCGGGACGTGCCGACGCTTTCGATAGTCGTTTCATGTCCGCTGCGGAAGAATTGCCCTTTGTGCACCTCCATTGTCATACCGACTACTCCTTGCTCGACGGCTGTGCCAAGGTGTCCCGGTACATGCAGCGCTGCGCCGAGCTGAACATGCCCGCTCTCGCCATGACCGACCATGGCAATCTCTTCGGGGCGATCAACTTTTACCGTGCCTGCGAGAAGGCCGGGATCAAGCCGCTGGTGGGGTGTGAAATCTATCTCGTTTACGACCATCGGCAGGATGAACGGCCGAAACGTGACCGGAAGCGTTCCGACGATATCGACGACGTTCCCGAGGAAGCACTCGGGCCGGAAGATTACCCGAAACATCAAATACATCACAAGACGCTCATCGCGAAGGACTTCACCGGTTACCAGAACCTCGTGAAGCTGGTTTCAGACGCCCACGTCAACGGCATGTACTATCGTCCGCGGACGGATCTCCAGCGACTCTCTGAGCACAGCGAAGGACTCATCGCCCTGAGTGGGTGCATGAACGGAGTCGCTTCCCAGAAGCTGATATACAACGACTACGAGGGCGCCCGGGAGGCCACCGCCACCTTTATCGATATCTTCGGGAAGGAAAATTATTTCATTGAGATCCAGAACCACGGCATGCCCGTGCAACAGCGGATCCTGCCCGGGCTGAAGAAGCTCGCCGACGAGTTTGCCCTCCCTCTCGTCTGCGCGAACGACGTGCACTATGTCTACAAGGACGACTGGCAGCCGCACGACGCGCTGCTGTGCATCCAGACGGGCAAACTCGTCAAGGACGAGCAGCGCATGCGCTACCCCAATCAGGAGTTCTATCTCAAAAGCCGTTCCGAGATGGAGCGCATCTTCACCGAGTTCCCCGGAGCCTGTGAAAACACCCTGCGTGTAGCCGAGATGGTGGACCTCAAGATCGAGTTCGGGCAGGACCATTACCCAATCTACGAGCGACCGGTCGAAGTGATCGTAAACGAAGATCCGCATCACTTCGAGCGGGTCCTCGACGTCTATGTGCAGGAGAAAAACAAGGTCCTGACGCGGGAAGGAAAAGATCCGATCAGCCTCACGGTGGAGGATCGTGTGCGCTTCCGTCGAAACGGCCTCTACCTCTTCGATCTATGCAAACGCGGCCTCAAGGAACGCTACGGCGTGGATTACGACACCGTGCGGACCGCGTTTCCGGAATCTCTCGACCCGAATGTCGCCGGTGCGGGAACCTTTGATCCAGAGAGCGAAATTTTCGCCCGCGAGATCTGCGACAAGCTGGACTACGAGCTGGCGATCATCGTCGGTGCGGGATTTGTCGATTATTTCCTCATCACCTGGGACTTCATCAACTGGGCCCGACAACAGGAGATTCCGGTCGGTCCAGGCCGAGGCTCCGGCGCAGGTTCGCTGATCTCCTATGTGCTGAAAATCACCGACATCGATCCACTTCGGTTCGGACTCCTCTTTGAGCGCATGCTCAGTCTCGAGCGGGTCAGTCCGCCGGACTTCGATGTCGATTTCTGCATGCGTCGACGCGACGACGTGGTCAACTACGTCCGGCAGAAATACGGTGAAGACCGCGTCGCGAACATCATCACCTATGGCAAATTCGGCGCCAAGATGGTCGTGCGTGACCTCGCCCGTGTCCTCGATATGCCCTACGGCGAGGCCAACCGGGTGGCCAAGATGGTTCCGGACGACCTGAACATCTCGCTCAATGATGCCGTCGCCAAATCGCACGAGCTACAGGCGGAGATGCGGAGCAATCCGACGGTCGCCGAGATCATCCGCCAGGGAAAGGTCATCGAGGGAATGGTGCGTAACACGGGCAAACATGCCTGCGGTATCATTGTTGGTGATCAGCCCTTGACCAATCTTGTGCCCGTCACGCTTCAGGAAGGCGATCTTACAACCCAGTATGCCAAAGGCCCGGTCGAGGATCTCGGCATGCTCAAGTGCGATTTTCTGGGCTTGAAGACGCTCACCGTGCTGAGCGATGCGCAGGAGCACGTCCGCCGCACGAGCGGGCTCGCCGATTTCGACGTGGAAAAGGTGCCGCTCGACGACCGGAGGACCTACGATCTCCTCAACACCGGGCGCACGACAGGGGTTTTCCAGCTGGAATCCGGAGGCATGCAGGCGCTCTGCCGGCAGCTTGGTTTGAGCAGCTTCGAAGAGATCATCGCTCTCATCGCCCTCTATCGCCCCGGGCCGATGCAGTTTATCCCGCAATACATCGAAGGGAAAAAAGACCGCTCAAAGATCCAGGTGCCCCACCCGCTCCTGAAAGACCTCGTGGAAGAAACCTACGGCGTGCTCGTCTATCAGGAACAGGTGATGAAGGTCGCGCAGATCATCGCCGGATACACCCTTGGTGACGCCGACATTCTTCGCCGTGCGATGGGCAAGAAGATCAAGGCGATCATGGACCAGCAAAAGGATATCTTTGTCGCCGGCGCAGAAAGGGTGAATGGGATCAAACGTCGCGAGGCGGCGGAGATCTTCGCGATCCTCGAGAAGTTCGCGCAATACGGTTTCAATAAGTCCCACTCCGCCGCTTACGCCATGTTGAGCTACCGGACAGCGTATCTGAAAGCCAATTACCCGGTCCAGTTCATGGCTGCCGTCCTCGGCTGTGAACTGGGAAACTCGGACAAACTCTCCCATGTTCTCGAAGAATGCCAAGCGATGGGCGTCGCTGTTCTCGGCCCCGATGTGAATGCCTCACGCGAGAACTTTACGCCGGTCGTGGAAAACGGAGCAGACGGTTCGATCCGATTTGGCCTCGCTGCGATCAAGGGCGTCGGAGAAGGTCCCGCCCGCACGATTATCGAGGAGCGGGAGAAAAATGGACCGTTCAAGGATTTCCGCGACTTCGCCACCCGTATCGACAGCAAGACCGCAAACCGACGGGTGCTTGAGAATTTGATACGATCTGGAGCCTTTGACGCAATTGGCGAGGAGCGCGGAGATCTCCTGCACCACCTTGAGGGCATCCTGGGCGAAATTCAGGACCTGCAAAAGGATCGGGAAGCCGGACAGGTGAACATGTTCGACATGTTTGACCTGGGCACCTCGCCAACGCCGGGCCCGGCCGACGAGACCGGCCGGCAATCGCCGCGGGGGCCGGAAATGCCTTTGAGCGACAAGCTGCAGGCGGAAAAGGATCTCCTTGGTTTCTATGTGAGCGGCCATCCGATGAATGCCTACCGCGGTTTGAGCGAGTCGCTCGATACCTTTGAGGGCGAAGATTTTCGACTGATGGAGAACCGGGAAGCTTTCCGCCTCTGCGCCGTGATTATCGGGGTCTCGAAGAAGCTTTCCCGGCGCGACAATCGACCTTGGGCAATCCTCACCGTCGCCACCCGCACAACCACCTACGAAGTCTGCGCCTACGCGGAGACCTTTGAAACCTGCCAGCACCTTCTCGAGATCGGGCGTTGCGTGCTGATCGAGGGATACGTCCAACGCGGGCAGGACGATGAAGTGCGTTTGGCCGCGACAAAGGTGGCCGGACTCGACTCGATGCTCCCAAACCTCATCAAGGAACTGACCTTCGTCGTCGCGGACAATGGGCAGACGGAGGATTTCCTGCGCCAGTTAAGGACGACTCTGGAACCGTCGATCGGCAACGTCCGGGTCAAAGTGGGGTTCCTTGTGGCGGAGGATCACATCCTCGTGGCGGACATCGCGAGTTCCCTCAACTGGTCAATGCCACTGAACGATTTCGCTGCCCTGCGCTCCCATTCGGCCGTTCGCGACGTGCAGCTGGTCGCGCCGGAGCCCGAAATCCCGCAACCCAGATGGGCCCAGCGTAAAGTCTCCTGACCTTCCTGATGCCCGATTCACGATCAACAGGTGCTCGTTCCGCCTCCTCCCCCGATCCCGCGAAATCGGATCTCGCGGCGGGTCTCGTCATCTACGCGGCGACCGCCTTCGTCTTCTACCCGCTGACGCGGTTCCTCTTCACGCGAACGGTGGGGCAAGACCAATTGCTGCATTCGTTCATTGTCCTGGTCCTCGCCGGGGCATTCATCGTCTTCGAACGGCGCCTGCGACTCCGGCCCGCCTGGAAACTCGGCCGCTGGAGCCTCTCGCTATTGGGAGCCTCCTACGCGCTCCTTCTCGTCGTCCTCATCACGAAGTGGAACTTCCTGATGATCCCGAGCTATTGCTTCGCGGTGGCCTCGGCCGCGATTTTTGCCTTTGGTGAGGGCACCAAACGCTTCGTCGGAGCCTTCGTCGGGGCCTTTGCCCTCTTTCAGGCGTTTGTTCTTGCCCTGCCGCTGCTCGACTGGCCGCTCCGGGGAATCGCCGGGCAGTTCTCGGCGCGTGCGCTGGGCGCCCTTGGAAGCGATGTTCAACTTGTTCTCTACAAGCATCTCCGAGAGCCCATGCTCATTCTCATCCACAACGGGAAG
This sequence comes from uncultured Puniceicoccaceae bacterium, assembly GCA_964629165.1. Lineage (GTDB taxonomy): Bacteria > Verrucomicrobiota > Verrucomicrobiia > Opitutales > Oceanipulchritudinaceae > CAWVVV01. Next base: position 10,328 of record CAZVQJ010000014.1, on the reverse strand, counting down.
GAGTTTCACGTCGCTCCCGAGTGCAACGGCTTCGGCGTCATGGTATCCGCTTTTCTGCTCTCGATGCTGCTCATTCTCTATCGCCGCATCCCGCTCTGGACAAAAGCATCCGCCTTTCTCTCCGCCGGTGCCATCGGTCTCGCCTTCAACGTCCTGCGCATCGCCATCATCGTGCTTCTTGCACCGGTAGTCGGGAGCGAACGCTATTTCCTCATGCACGAGATCGTCGGCGTCATCATCTACTATGCCGCCCTCCTCGTCATCTGGTGGATCGTTCAACGCATTCCGGTGTGGTCGGATCCGGATCCTACAGAAGCGACTTGATCCAGGGGGGGAGCTTCTGGGGCCTGCCCGCCGCATCGACCACCACGTGGCGTGTCCATCCCTCGCAGACCGCCGCTCCGCTCTCCGCGTTCGTCACCGTATTGAGAAACTTGAGCCGGCTCAGGCCGTCAGCCTCAACCCGAACCTCCATCCGCAGCAGATCGTCGTAGCTCGCGCGTCCGCGGAAACGCACATGCGCTTCGATCAACGGAAGGAATGCCCCGCGTCGTTCCCATTCCACATAGGGCAAGCCGAGAGCCCGACTCAGCTCGGACCGTCCCATCTCAAACCACTCGAGTGCACGGGCGTTGTAATAACTGCCCATCTGATCGGTTTCCGCGTATCGTACGCGGTATGTAAATACAGTTAAAGTCGCCATCTTTTCAGGGCGTGTCGTGTCGAAGCCACAGAAGCGTTCCCCAACCACCGAGCAGCGCGAGACCGCCGAGCGGCGTGATCGCCCCGAGAACGGTGATGCCGGTGAGAGAGAGCAGATAGAGCGACCCGCTGAATACGGCGATACCGGCCACCCAGAGTCTTGCCACCCATCGAGCCAGACCGGTTTGCATACCACGAAAGCCCAGGGCAAGCAGGGCGACTGCGTGTATCAGGTGGTAGAGAACGGCCGTCTCCCAGGTCGCAATCCGTCCGTTCGACTCCAGAAGAGGCTCGAGGGCGTGGGCTCCGAACGCTCCCAGGGCGACTCCCGTAAATCCCGCGATGGCAGCGGCCACGAGGCAAGAGTTCTGCATTTTACTCACGGTCATCGGTCACCTCGATACGCCATTCAGCGCTGTTCGCCCCGACATGGGGCAGGTACATCGGCTTCGCCTCCGCGGGCATGCCATGGAAACGGCCCGGGGATTCCGCCCGGAGGCGATAGCGAATCTCCCAAGTCCCTTTGGGAAGGCGATCGAAAAGAAACGCCACATGCCGGTCGCGCAGTTCCTGGTACCCCTGGACCCGCCGTAGGCCGGGATCGGTGCGGGGCGTATCGGGGGACACCGGGACGAGGGGCAGCTCACGCGCGACGGCGGTGGGTCCGCTCAGCAGCTGCACGGCTTCGAGCCCGGCGGGACGACGATCTTCCACCAAGACGTAGCGCATTTCACGCGGCGCCTCAATTCTCAGGACCACCTCCACGCGATCACCCGTTTGCACACTGGCTCCATGTTCGAGAGGGGTCATCACTTCCTGGATACCTTCCAGGAGCGTTGGAACTGGCTTCAGATGCCAGAACTCCCGGTTCAGGACGAGGTCGCTGGCACCTGCCCAGATGTCTTCCGAAGTGTCGAAGTAATCGGCATAGAGTTCGAAATAGAAGGGATCTGCACGATCCGCGCGCTCGATGGTGACGGAAGCATCACCTTCCGCAAACGCCTCTGGGGGAAGCGACAGCTGGACTGGCGCCCAACCGCTGGATACGAAAAGGGACTCTCCCTCGTGCTCGACCGGCTGACCATTCACCTGCACACGGAACGCGCTTTCGCGCATGTCGCCGCCCCCTTGCGCCAGATAGTCAGTGAGGACAAGAAGGGTGATCGCGGTGGCACGCGTATTGGGCCAATGAGCACCTGTCCGGTTGCGCGATAACCAGTTCACGGAAGGTTCGACCCACGGGTGCTCCGGATCGGTCGCGAGGAGCGCATGCAAGACAAACGCGGTGCTCTCCACAGCCCCGGCATTCCAGTCGAAATAGCCATTTACCTGTCCCCAATACGCCGTCGGGATTTCAAGCGGGTTGCCACGTGCGTCGGTGATGCCCCTCACCGCAGCGTCCCCGATGTGCACGCTGTCAGCAAGGTTCCGGAGGAGAGTACGGGCCTCTTCATCGAAACCGAAATACCGGGCGGTCAAGGCCAGCATGCCCAGGCTCATCGGAGAGAGGGACTGCCGATCGTTCATCAGGTCGAGAAAGACGCGGGCCTCCATTCGGCTGGGGCGTCCAAAGCCTTCGATCCGGTAGCGCGAGGAGAGAGCGAGAAGCATCCATGCCTGGTCAGAGCGGGCGAGATCGCGCTCCACAAGCATGCGTTCGAGCCAGGCGCGCGCATCGTTCAGCCGGATCTCCCCGAGATCGAGGTCGATTTCCTCGGCAAAGGAGAGGCTCCAGACCGCGTAGGCCGTCATATACGGATCACTCGGGCCCTCGGGCATCCATGGCCAACTCCCGTCTGCCTTCTGCATTTCGGCGAGTCGCTCGATCCCCTCCGTCATCACGTCATCGAGAACCGCCCGGAGATCTTCCCGCCCGCGCACCGCCTCGCTTGAAAGGCCTGCATATACCTCCGCATCGAGGTCCGTGAGCGGTATTCCGAGGCGCTCTGCACTCCGCCGCACCATGAGGGCGGGAAGGAACCGGCTGATCGTCTGCTCACTGCACCCGTAGGGAAACTCGATCAAGTAGGGCAGCGCTCCGAAGAGCTGCGGCGCGAGGCTGGGCGAAGCGCGAAGAAAAACATCGAGTGTCTCGCGATTCGCTCCCTCCGGCAGGGCCAGCGCAAGAGATACCGGTTCTCCGGAGGAACGTCCGAGGCGCCCTTCGGTTTTCTGCGTGCCGTGGGGCACCACAACGAGCAATCGTTCAACCGCATCGCTGACCAGTTCTCCTCGTGTCATGAGCTGAAAGACTGCCGTCCCCGGCGATACGGCCTGGACCTCCCAGTCCGTCCGGCGCACGCCGCCCGGATGGACGGCGAGATAATCGGTTCTGCCCCCGGTGCCCGTCCATTCGACAGGCCCTTGGGAGGTCAGGGTAGGACGAATGGAAAGTGTGCTCGCGGTGTTGTTCTGGAACACGCCGCTGACCGTCACGACATCGCGTTCGGTCAGAAAGCGTGGCAGCTGGAGTCTTCCGATCAGCGGGAGGCGCGTCGTCGTTGTCGTCGTCGCGTCGCCGACGTCTGTTTGATCTGTCACGGCTACGGCCTCAAGATGCCATGACGTGAGGTTATCGGGGAACGTCATTTCAAATTCCGCACGGCCGTCGGCACCGGTCCGCCGGATGCCACTCCAGAAAAGAGTTGAGCGAAAGTCTCTGCGCACAGTCACTTCGATCGCCTCGCCGGAAGCGGACGGCTGCGTAAGGCCTTCCAGGGTCTGTGCCTTGTCTTCAGCGACCGCGGGCGGTGCCTCGGATGCCATCTCCGCGAACGCACTGCGGAAACCGCCCTCTCGAGCGTCGACCCCGGCGGCAACCTGAAAGGGAGATAATTCCAATTCGTAATCCTGCGTTTCCCTTTCTCCCAGCCCCATGTCGGCGAGAGGGGCAAAAAACGCCTGCCCCGTAAGGCTGCTCCCGATCGAAATGCGGTGCGGATTGCGGTTGGCGTAGAACGCCTCACGCACGGGTTGGCGCATCGATGGCTGAATCGAATAGAGCGCCTCATCGGACGCTCCAATGATCAGTTCTGTTTCCACCGGCTCGCCCGCAGCATTCCGCACTTCGACCCATACGTTCGCGGTGTCGCCGGGCTCATATCCATGCGAATCCAGCTTCACGTCAACCTCCAGATACTGTTCGCGGGGAGGCACAATCAGCTCAAGCGTATCCGTCAGGTGCGCCTCGTCGGACACCATGGAGGCGTCGATGTAGAAGTTGGGCTGGTGCCCTCGCCCTGGTGTGAAAGTGAAAAGTCGACTCGCCCCATCGAGGCGCAGGACACGGTGTGCAGTCTCACCATCTGCACCACTGATCGTCAGGAAAACCGTGCGTTCCCGCGCCGGCGCGGCCACCATCACGGGAATCGGCTGACCGACCTCGAACGGTCCCGGATCAGCGATCAACTGCACCCCGCCGGGACGATAGCCGATATCCTCGGTCAATTCACTCGCGACCCAAAGAGGCACGTTTGCCGTCACCGGTTGTCCCCGTTGCCCCCGACTCACCCATTCGAACTTGTAATAACCGGGTTCGGGCGGGCTGAAGCGGAAAAACGCCTTTCCGTTCTCATCGGCGAGGACTTCCGCGACCGCCACTTCCTCAGTCACAAAGCCAGCCTCGCGCAACCGGTAATCTCCCTGCGCTGACCCGAGCATGGAACGTTCCGGAAGTTCACGGAACTGTTCTCCCGAGAGTTCACTTCCGCGCTTCCGGTGCACAAACACCTCCCGCCAGCGGTCGCGCTCGACCCGGACGACGCCGTCGTCAGCGACCGGACGGTCGTTTGCGTCGAGCAGCGTGATCGTGAGCTGGGCATGATCGTTCGGGGCAATCAGCCGGTTGGCGAGTTCGAGGTGTGCGAAGTAACTCTGGCGGGTCACATGAATGGATTCGTTCGCGAGAACCTCCCTCCGTGAAAGGTCGCGCACCCTGGCCTCGATCTGGTATGTCCAGTCCTGATCCACCTCGCGGTCAGTGGGAATCTCGAACCGCACCGTGCCACGAGCGTCCGTTTCCACCACCTGACGACTCACTTCTTCGCCATGCGACGGAGCAAAGGGCATCGAGCCATGCCGGTAGAGCCATGGATCCTCGATAAACGGTTGCCAGCGGGGAAAAAACGGACGTCTCGAGACCGCCAGTTCGACCATCGCGTCCTCGAGAGCACCCCCCGAGTAATATTCAACCTCCACCGTTCCCTCGATCAGGTCTCCGGGAAGGATGGGCTCGTTCTCGGCATGATCGAGCGTGATGGAGGCCCGCACCTCCGGAGCCCGAAACTCTTCGACCCGGAAAAGGGCGCCGTTCGAACCGCCCCAGTAGCGGGCATCGGGATGCTCGATCCTCATGAAGTAGGTTCCGAGCGGCGCATCCTCAGGAAGCTCCACCGGCACCGCAAAACTACCCTGGGGCGACAGAACGAGAGATCCGGCAGTCTCGAATTCTCCGTTCACCGCCCGAAGCTTATAGCTGAACGCCTCCGCAACGTCCGGAATCTGCCATCGCCCCTCCGAGCGCTCGCGCAACCAGCCCGCGATGTTCACGATCTCGCCTGGCCGGTAGAGTGAACGGTCGCTCATCAAATAGACCGCTTTCTCCGTCGTCGCGCGCCGGCTGTTCCACTGGTAGCCGCTCAGCGCCGTTGTGCCCTCTCCCTCTCCATCCGCAACCGTCAGGTGCCAGTTCCACCCCCGCCCGTCGGGTGCTTCGGGCCAGACAAAAGAAATGAGGCCATCCGCATCGGAGATCCCCTGCGCCTCTGTCGTGACCGCGCCGGTCCCGCCCGAAGCAGATCTCAGGACGAGATGGGCGGGGACGCCGGGTCGTGGCTCGCCGGTTGTCGCATCCGCCACAAACGCAACCATTTCGTCCTGCGTGCGATGGGTCACGACCACCAGATCGGTCACGAAAAGCGGCGCCCAATCGACCAGCTCACCACTTCTCGCGACAATCGCATAGGCACCCGGTGGAAGAGATTCCCCGAGCCGGACAGGCGCAATAACCGGAAAGTGTGGTCGCTCCGGCGTGCGTTCAAGGACGGCCCGGTAGGCTGACGGCACGTCATGTTCGAGAGGCGGAGGAGCAGACCCGTGCAGTTGGACGGATGGAACATGCACGAGCGCATTCATCGGGTAGACCTGGATCTCCGGTTGATCCGTGTTTCGCCAGCGAACCGCGAACTGCACCTCCGTTTCCGACCGGAAGGCATAATTCACGAGGACATCCAGCTCGGGTCCCTCGAGTTGCTCCAGAGCCCTCCCCGCCCGTTCCCGCCACCGCTCCCAGGCCGGATCCTCGGTTGCGAGGATTCTTCGATACGCCGCCGCCGCTCGCACATAATTGGCCTGGTAGATGCGCGCGCCCGAATCGTCGTAAGCGGGCGTTCCGAATCTCTCGGACCATTGCCCGAGCTGCCACAGGGCTTCCGCATAGGCGGCCGTGTCCCGACCCGCCGCAACGGCCCGCTCGAGCGCATTTCCCCGCCGAAGAGGAAACTCCGCGTTGGACGTCTCCCAGATGGGATAGGTGTCCGCCAGGAGGAGGTTGAACCGGGCAATATCCTCTGCCGATTGCGCGATCCGCGTGGCATCGATCACCCATTCCCTGCGTTCAGCGGTCTGAAACCGGCTGCTGTTGCGTCCATTGTTCGAGGCTTCCCAGATCAGCCGGAGATATTCCGTGCGGGCGTGGTCAAGATCTGTCGAACGCGCCCAGAAATTGAGCAACGTCCCCAGCGGGCGCCAGGATTCGCGATCCACCGAGAGCTCGAAAGCGGCCATTTCATAAATTTTGAGCCATCTGCCACCTCCGGTCCCGGCGCGCGAACGCAGCATCTTTGCATGCGTTTCCAGTTCGTTCACCCGCCGCGAAAGGGCGTCCGGATCGCCCTCTGCGCTCACCTGCCCCGCCCGCTGCAGAAGAATCCGGCAGGCGAGCTCATAGATCCTGGCTTCGAGAAATTCGTTTGAATCCAGTGCGGCACGCTGACGCCATTCAGCGAAAAGCGGCTCAGCGTGGGCGAAGGAACGTTCCGCGAAGGCTTCCCGTGCCTCCCCTACGACCTCTTCGAGCGGCCGCGTGGCAGCGGAGGCTACGGCCGTCACGGGCTGGCCCCATATGTGGGTGAAGGAAAGGACAAGAAGACCAAAAAGGACGGAGGCATGAATGGAGCTCCGGCGCACTGGGTGAGTCGTGGAATTCGTCACTTCGGAGGTGGACCGCTTCAGCGGCCGAAACGTTCTCGATTGTTTCATCGAAGAGCGACCGCGTTCCCTTCGGAATCGAATATTGAGCACGCCTCCCACTCTTGCCGGTGATCGGCGCTCCGTCGACGCGAATCCACCCTGCCGGTTCCGGCGTTGCGTCATGCATCGGGCGGAATAATGTCCGGGATTCCCTCCTCCCTCTTTCAGCATGTTTCCCCGAACCCTCCTGTCCTTCGCTCTCGTGTGTTTGCCGGTCTTTGCCTCGGGCACGCTGGTCCGGGATCACCACGTCGCCGCCGAACTCGTCAGCCGATCAACCTCGATCGAGCCCGGGGAACCGTTTGTCGTGGGACTGCGTTTGGTCCACGACGAAGCATGGCACACGTATTGGAAGGCTTCGACAACGGGATACCCGACTTCGATCGAATGGGAGTTGCCGGACGGATTTTCGGCAGGCGAGCTGCAATGGCCGGTGCCTGTAACCTACGAAATGGCCGGGCTGGTGGAATTTGTCTATGAGGGCGAAGTCCTCCTGCCGATTGTGATCACCCCACCGGCCGATCTCGAGCCGGGGGCCCAGGTGACCCTGCGGGCAACCGCAGAATGGCTGATGTGTGAGCAGGTATGCATTCCCGGCAAGGTGGACCTGACGCTGGAGCTGCCCGTAACGGCGGAGCGTCCAGCCACCGATTCTCGGTGGGAAAGCCTCTTCACGTCCGCCTATGACCAGCTTCCGGTCGAGGACCTCCCCCACTCCGCGACTGCCTGGCAGGAGGGCGACGACATCTTTCTCCTCGTCGAAACCACCCAAACCCCGGTGCCGGAAGAGCTCTACTTTTTCGATGCCCGCCGCTATCTGCGGCCAACCCTGACGCAATCGCAACGCGCGCTCGACGACCGGAGCGTGCTCCTGACGTTTTCGGTCGATCCGGCGGGGGTCGGGCAATCGGACCGTCTCGAGGGGGTCCTCGTCACCCGTGGAGGCACCTGGGGCCAAGAAGGTGCCGACCGCCCCGGATGGGCGCTCTCGCTCCCATGGAGTGACGCCCCGCCCATTCCTGCCGGTTACGCCAGCGCGCCAGAGGACAGTCAGAGCCTCGCGACCGTCATCAGCCTCGCGTTTGTCGGTGGCCTCATCCTCAACCTCATGCCCTGCGTCTTTCCCGTCATCGGCATCAAAATCATGGGTTTTGTGAACCAGGCGGGAGCCGCCCGCAGCAAGGTTGTCCTGCATGGTCTCACCTTCGCCGCCGGCGTGCTGGTCTCCTTCTGGGCTCTCGCCGGGGTGCTCTTGATCCTGCGGGGCGGTGGCGCGCAGCTTGGCTGGGGATTCCAGCTTCAGGATCCGGGATTCGTCTTTGCACTCACCGTTGTGCTTTTCCTCTTTGGGCTGAACATGAGTGGGGTCTTCGAAATCGGCACCACGACGATGGGTCTCGGCAGCGGACTGACGAGTCGATCCGGCCTCGCCGGATCCTTCTTTTCCGGCGTCCTCGCGACGGTCGTAGCGACACCCTGTGCCGCTCCTTTTCTCGCTCCAGCACTCGGCGCAGCCCTCGCTCTTCCTGCGATATCGTCGATCATTGTGTTTACCTTTATTGGCGTCGGCCTCGCGACTCCCTACCTGATGCTCTCCGTTTTCCCGCAACTCGTGCGTAAGCTGCCCCGGCCGGGACCGTGGATGGAGACCTTCAAGGAGGGGCTCTCCTTTCTTCTCTATGCGTCCGCGGGCGTGCTCCTCTGGGTCCTCGTCGGACAGCTCATCGAGTCGGAAGGCTACACGCCGTTCGCCCTCTTGAACGTCATCCTGAGCCTCGTCTTCATTGCACTCGCGGCATGGGTCTACGGGCGATGGGGCGCTCCCCATCGTCGCAAACCCGTCCGGCGAATCGGCTACCTCGCCGCCGCTTGCCTCGCCGGCGGGGCGGTCTGGTCCGGTTATCCCACTCCCATCATGGACGTCGAATGGGAAATTTGGGAACCGGGCAAGGCGGAGCAACTGGCGGAGGAAGGCCATCTCGTTTATGTCGACTTCACCGCACGCTGGTGCGTTACCTGCCAGACGAACAAGGCGACCGTCTTTCAATCGGAGAAGGTGAAGCAGTATTTCGAGAACCACGAGGTGGTCGCGCTGAAGGCCGACTGGACCAACCAGGATCCGGAGATCGCCCGCGCCCTGCGAAAGTTCGGGCGCTCAGCAGTCCCCTTCAACCTTGTCTATCATCCCGGCAGTGACCGTCCGATCATTCTTCCGGAACTGCTCACTCCGGCCATCGTGCTCAACGCCCTCGAGGCGGATCCAGGGGAATGAGGCGGTCCTGAGTCGGGCGGGTCCCTCCTGCCTTCAGCCAACGATCTTCTCATAGGCGGCGAGGTAACGCGCCTGCGTGCCTTGAATGACGGCATCCGAGAGCGACGGTCCCGGCGGCGTCTTGTCCCATGGAAGATCCTCCAGAAAATCCCTCACAAACTGCTTGTCGAATGCCGGTTGTGCCTGCCCCGGCACATATTCCCCCTGCGGCCAATAACGGGAACTGTCCGGGGTGAGGACTTCGTCGATCAGAAAAAGATCGCCCCGTTCATCGACCCCGAACTCGAACTTGGTGTCGGCGAGGATAAGCCCGGCCGACTTTGCCGCCGCTTTCCCGAGCGCAAACAGCTGAAGACTGACCTCCCGAACTTCCGCAAAACGGCTGGCGCCGACGAGTTCTTCGCCCTTTTCGACCGAAAGCGGCATGTCGTGCCCGCCCACCGCCGCCTTTGTGGTTGGTGTAAAAAGAGGCACCGGCAACTTCATGCTCTCGCTCAATCCCTCGGGAACCAGTTGACCAAAAAGGTTGCCGTGGGCGAGGTAATGCTTCCAGCCGCTGCCCGACAGGTACCCGCGCACCACCGCTTCCATCGGCAACGGCTGGAGACGCCGCACGAGCATCGAACGAGGCACCAGCTCAGGATGTTCCCGAAGCACCTCTCGGAGACGCTCGTCATGGTTGGGAACCAGATGATTGCGCACCAGACCCACCGTTTCTCCAAACCAGTACAGGCTCATCTGCGTAAGAATGATCCCTTTGCCCGGAATTCCATCCGGCAAAATGACGTCGAATGCGGAGAGCCGATCGGTCGCGACGATAAGGAGATCCTCGCCAACCGCATACATCTCACGGACCTTGCCCGATCCCAGATGAGGAAAGGGTAACGGAGGCAGGTGGCACAGGGCTGCCGAGGGTAACTCCCGGCGAAGCGTCGCAACGTCGATCATAGCGGGTAATGAGGAAAAACCGCAGAGCTTGGGACGGCCCATCAGGTAGCGCAATTTTTTTCCGGAAAAGTCTTGCCCACCCCCCCCGCAACGGTAGCTTCCGTGGTTTTTCCAGAACGTGCCGTTCGGGTAGCCCGGCCTAGGACACCAGGTTTTC
>CAZVQJ010000013.1:0-29556 GCA_964629165.1 uncultured Puniceicoccaceae bacterium | reverse complement strand
TTATCCGTTTAAGTCGCTGTTTTTCTGCGGGTTATGAGAAACCAGCAACCGTCTCGGGATTCGTTGGCACTCTCTGCGCTACAGAGTCCACATGGCCAAAGACTCCAAACCCACCGCAGAAGCTGCTTCCAAACTGGAAACGTCCGCTGCTCAAGCCGCCGAAGCCGCTTCGGGCTCCGTGCGCCAGATTGCCGACGACCTGAAACGCGTCATCCACGAGGCCCAGCAGTTGCTCATGGAGACGGCTGGCGATACGTTCTCGGACAAAGCCCGCGATGCCCGCGAATCCATTGATGCCAAGGTCGAGAGGCTCCGTGATGTATATGCCGAAAGCTGCGACTACGCGGCACACCTGACGGATGATGCGCGGTTGCGCGTGCAGGAACGTCCCCTCGCCGCGATCGGAATCGCAGCGGGAATCGGTGCCCTCATCGGGGCATGCTTGCTGCGCCGCCGCTAACCTTTTTCGGAACCATTGAATTCCACTTCCCACCCTGGTCTCCGTGACGCCGCAACGTCCTTTCTCTCCCATCTCTGCGAAGCCCTCCTCCTGCGGGGCCGACTCGTTTCGCTTGAACTCGCCGAAGAGCGGCGGCGCTTGTTTTCGCTCCTCGCGGTCTTCGCACTCACGACGTTCGCAACCATGATGGCGGTCATCATGTTTACCATTTTCGCCGTCATGTTCCTATGGGAACGATCTCCGCTGGTCGGGCTCGGTTTTTTCGCCGGGCTCTATGCGGTCGTTGCGGCGGTCGGGCTATGGAAGTTGAAGGCCATTCTCAACCGCCTGTCGGCACCGCTGGCCGATACTGTGAAAATTCTCCGTGAGGACTATAAATGCGTGTTTGGGGAACAAGAGCCTACCTGATCGAGCGGGAGGAAATCCTCGCCGCAATCGAACGTAACCGCGCGAATCTGATGAGGATGAAGCGCGGCACCGGTATCGCCGCACGGCGTCCTACAAACTGGATACCGATCATCCGAAGCGGATTCCGTTCCTACCTCTTGCTCCGTTCCTCGCTGCGTCTCGCAGGGATTGCCTGGCGCATTACGATTCGTCCGTGGGGACTGCCGCTCCTCGCGGCCGGATTCGGCGCATGGAAACTTCTCTCCGGCAATATCCCTTCCGGATCCCCACGCCTCAGTCGCCCCCCGGAGTTCCCTTCGAACCCGGGATCATGATCCTCCGATCATCCGATGTTCCAGCGTTCGATCTCCCGGCGAGCTTCATCCCGGGAGTAGCCGTACTCATTCGCGATCAAGGTCGCCAGCGAGTCGACGTCCCCGTGCACCGCTTTCAGCTGGTCCGCCGTAAGACGTCCCCATCGCTCCTGCGCGGCCGCCTCGAGAGCGGGCCAATTGTCTGCAAACGTATCCGCTTTCATGGCTGGTCTCTCGTCAGGCGTGCTGCCCGGCATGCTCACCTTCTGCAATTTCCTCCACCAGCTTTTCGCAGAACGCGGGCAGGTCATCCGGTTTTCGACTTGTGACGAGCCCTTGATCAACCACGACCGCTTCGTCACGCCATCGTGCGCCGGCTTGCTCCAGCCTGTCGCGCAGATCAGGATGAGAAGTCAATTCACGTCGATCCGCGACGGCCGCAGAAAGAAATACTTGCGGACCATGGCAAATCGCGGCAACCGGCTTGCCCGCCGAGAAAAATGCACGCACGAATCCGGAAGCGGCCTCACTCTGCTCGAGATTACGGCCGTTCGCCCGCCCCCCGGGAATGAGGAGCGCATCAAAGCGAGCGGGATCCACTTCACTCACGGCAGCCTCCGCTTCGATTTCACCGATCGCTTCATCACCCTCATGCGCCTTCACCTTCCCGGCCTCCAACCCGATCACGAGGGTGTTCGCCCCCGCCTCTCGAAGCGCCGCCATCGGCTCGGTGAATTCCACGTTCTCGAACCCGTCACTGACCAGGACGGCGACCGTTTTCTGTTTCAATTCTTTCTTCATGATGCGTGCAACGACGCGAGAGGCGTGCCAGTTCGCCGACATTTCTGAATAACCCGGGCCCATCCGGCACGCGACTCCTTCCCCGGCCTGTCGATCCGGACGCCTCCATGAGTTTCTGCACGGCCGTCCCCACTCCCGTCTCTCCTTTTGCACGGGCAAAGGCAGACATCCAGTGAAACGCTTCGGCATCGACCGAACGCAAGGCCGCCGGGGATTTCCCGGCCCCCCGAGTCCGCGGTGCGTGATGTACGGTACGCTTCGCAAGGTTGGCCAACGGCCTTTGCAACTTGCGAGAAAAGCCTTAATATCAACGACGTGTTCAATGCCGAGCGCGCCTCCGCCCCTTTTTCACCCCTACTGCCTCCCGCATGACGACCCCCGACACCCCACCAAACACATCGAAGCCCTGGATCGTGATGAACCCGCCGGTGTTCATCGGATCCGCCATCCTCGTCCTCGTTTTTGTCCTTTCTGGCGTGATCGCCCCCGAGGGCACCAGTCGCGTCTTTGATTCCGTGCAAACCTGGGCCATCGAAACGGCCGGCTGGTTCTACATCCTGGCGGTGGCGGGATTTCTCATCTTCGTGGTCTTTCTTGCCGCTTCCGATTTCGGGCGGATCAAGCTGGGCCCCGACCACAGTGAGCCGGACTACAGTTACGGATCGTGGTTCGCCATGCTCTTTTCAGCCGGAATGGGTATCGGGCTGATGTTCTTCGGCGTCGCTGAGCCCCTCATGCACTACGTCTCGCCGCCGATCGGAGAGGGCTCGACGATTGAGTCGGCCCGGAATGCCATGCGGATCACGCTCTTCCATTGGGGGGTGCACGCTTGGGCGATCTATGCCGTCGTCGCCCTCTCCCTCGCATACTTTTCCTTCCGACTGGGACTTCCGTTGACGATCCGCTCAGCCCTCTACCCGCTGATCGGGGAGCGCATCTACGGGCCGATCGGTCACGCCGTGGATATCTTTGCCGTCCTCGGAACGATCTTCGGCGTCGCGACCTCTCTCGGGTTTGGTGTCCTCCAGATCAATACCGGCCTCAGCCACCTCTTTGGACTCCCCTCAAATGCGGTTGTCCAGGTGGTATTGATCGCGGTTGTCACTGCCATGGCCACCCTCTCGGTCGGGCTTGGCCTCGATGCGGGCATCCGGCGCATTTCACAATTCAACATCATCCTTGCTGTGGTCATGCTCGCGTTCGTTCTCGTGGCGGGGCCCACTATATTTCTTCTACAGACATTCGTGCAGAACACGGGGACGTATATATCCGGGCTGCTTTCGATGACCTTCAACCTCTATGCCTACGAGCCAAGCGGTTGGATTGGAGGATGGACCCTCTTCTACTGGGGCTGGTGGATCGCTTGGTCACCGTTTGTCGGCATGTTCATCGCACGCGTTTCGCGCGGCCGCACCATCCGCCAGTTCGTCGTCGGCGTGCTCCTCGTTCCCGTGGGCTTTACCTGCATGTGGATGACCTTTTTCGGAGACACCGCGATTCACATGGTCGTGATGCAGGGCATCGGCGAGTTGACCGAGGCCGTTGCCGAAGACACCTCAATGGCACTTTTCCAGTTCTTCGAGTACCTGCCTTTCTCCGGACTGATGTCGTTCCTCGCGACGATCCTCGTCATTACTTTTTTTGTCACTTCATCGGACTCGGGATCCCTCGTCGTGGATATGCTGACGTCGGGCGGCGATGTGCAGTCCCCCCTCTGGCAACGGATCTTCTGGGCGATCCTCGAAGGTCTCGTCGCCGCCGTCCTCCTTCTCGCGGGCGGGCTTACCGCTCTACAGACCGCTTCCATCGCAAGCGCGCTGCCTTTCGCCGTCGTCATGATCTTCATGTGCTGGGGTCTCATCCGGGCCCTTCGGCTCGAAACCTCCAAGCGCATGAGCCTGCGGAATGCCCGCGTCACACCGCGATATGCACAGGCGGATACTTCCTGGCAAAGCCGCTTGAAGGCCATTGTGCACCAGCCGCGACGACAGGAGGTCGAACAATTTATCCAGAACACGGTCCGTCCTGCATTCGAGGCCGTGAGCGCGGAACTAGTCCGACAGAAGGTAAAGGCCAGCGTCGGCGAGGGTGACGACGGCAGGATCTGGGTCGAAGTCTCACACGGCGAAGAGGTGGATTTCTACTACCTTGTGCGCGCTCGTTCATACCAGTCTCCCTCCTTCGCGGTCAGAGATACACGACGCGTGCGGAGCGATGAGGAGAAATGTTTTCGCGCGGAAGTTCATTTCAGGGAAGGTGGACAAAACTACGACATCATGGGGTGGACGAAAGACGACGTGATCGGCGACGTCCTCGATCAGTACGAGCGCCACATGCACTTTCTCCAATCTGTCCGGTAATCCAAATTGTTGATATGCATCAAGGCATCCCCTGCCCGGCTGAGGCAGAATGTCCGCATGTCTTCAGGATTTCGAAAGTGGGTGCTGCTAGTCTCCCTCCTTGCCACCACGAGCACCGCCTTCAGCGGCGAAATACATCCACTGCGGGGCGTCGTCCGCGCGGTCCTTGCCCCGGGTGAAGTGGTGATCGCCCACGAAGCCATCGAAGGCTACATGCCAGCGATGACGATGGCATTCACGCTCGAAAAGCCACTCCCCGCCGGGTCCATCGCTCCCGGTGACGAGGTGCGCGGTGTGCTCGACGTGCGAGAGGGCACGATGCTTCTCCGGAATCTGACGAGAACCGGCAAGACCGCTTACGCGCCCAGCCCACCGGCTTCAGACGCCCCCCCGGTGCGCCTTCGGGAAGGCGATCAGGTGCCCCGTTTTGCCCTCGTCAACGAGCGTGGATCGCCGCAAGCGCTGGTCGCTCCGGGCCAGTACACCGCTCTGACCTTCATCTTCACACGTTGCCCGGTAGCAGACTTCTGCCCGCTCATGTCGAGCCGCTTCAAATTACTGCAGGATGCTATCCTCGCGGAGGAGATCGCAGCGCCTCTGCGATTGATGAGCCTCACGATTGATCCTGAGTTCGATCAACCGGATCAACTCCTCCAGTACGCCGAGTCATACGATGCGGATCCCGACATCTGGAACTTCGTCGTCGCTTCGACCGAAGAAACCGATCGGATTGCGCGTGCTTTTCGCGTCTACCGGGAGTGGAACGGAGCGATTCTCGACCACACCCTCGCGACGGCTCTCATCGCGCCCGACGGAACGATCGTCGAAATCTGGCGCGGCAATGCGTGGTCGGTCGATGACATTCAGGCGGCTATCGAGACTTCCAGCCGAATCCAGCGGCAATCCTAACTTTCGATGATCCGGATGCCCCCTCCCCGATTCTTCCCTCTCGCCGCGGAGGAACCCTATCGTTTCTTCTTTCCGCTCGGCGTGCTCGCCGGCGTCGTCGGCGTTGCCCTTTGGCCCCTGTGGTTGGGCGGTGTTCTGCAGACCTATCCCGGCCTTGCCCACGCGCGCATCATGACCGAAGGCTTTTTCACAGCCTTCATCCTCGGTTTTCTCGGTACCGCAGGACCCCGCATGCTTGGTGTGCGGCATTTTTCGGCCTTCTTCTGGATCGTTGTCGTCGCCCTCTGGCTCATTGCTCAGGGCGCCTCCATCGCGGGAGCGCACAATCTCGCGGAAGCCGCCTTCGCGGTCTGCCTCGCGACCGTCCTCGTAGGGATCTTACGCCGTTTCCCGCAAAGGAATGGTCTGCCTCCGGCCGGTTTCATTGCGGTCGTGCTCAGCCTCGCACTGGCGATTCCCGCAGCAGCGACGCAGATGCCATCGATCCAGCATGCGGCGTCCTCCGCTCCGGTCGCCCTCTGGCTTGCGGGCCGGGCCTTTCTTGTGGAGGGCTTTGTCCTTCTGCCGATTCTTGGTGCGGCTCCTTTCTTCTTCGGGCGTTTCGGCGGCCTTCCCCCAAAACATTTTCCCGCTGGCAACTCCCCCGATACGCGCTGGAAAAAGCAGGCTATTGCGGTGGTGCTGACCTGTCTTCTGGTCGTCGCCGCACTGTCTCTCAAGGCAACCGGATCCCTGCGCTCCGGCGCGGCCCTGCAAGCCCTTGTCACGGCAGGTTACGTCTTCACCCAAGTCCCTTTTCGTTATCCGCAGGCGGGCAGTCTCGGCCGGCTCGCACAGTTCACCCTGTTCGCCCTCGTGGCCGGACCCCTCCTCGAGGTTTTTCTGCCGGGAGAACGCCTCGCCTGGCGTCATCTCCTGCTGATCGGCGGATTCCAGGGAGCGGTGATCTCGGTCGGAACGTGGGTCATCTTTGCCCACGCCGGAAAACGCGCACGCCTGACCGAAAAATGGATCGTGCTGCGCGTGATCGTCCTCGGCCTGATCATCGCGATGATCAGCCGGATCGCAGCCGAGTTTCTTTCCGGCATCTATCATTCGCATCTTCTCTACGCATCCCTCTTCTGGCTTGCCGCAACCCTCGCCTGGCTGTGGATCCTGCTCCCGCGCCTGCGCGAAGATGGCTGACAGATTGGTCAGCACCCCCCTGGTTGACTTGCGATCCCACCGAAAATGGGATGGATTCAATCATGAGTCACGAGAGTCCTCCTCCCCAGGTGTGGCACGCACCGGAACAGATGCGATTCGCCGTCGATGTGGACGGTGAGCGGGCGATCCTCGACTATCGGTTGGACGACAGTCGGATGATCATCACGCACACCTTCGTTCCTCCCCAGTTGCGCGGCGGCGGCCTCGCCTCCCACCTCGTCCGCGCTGCTCTCGATCATGTTCGCCAAGGAGGCCTCAAGGTGGCTTCGGAATGCTCCTATGTCACCGCCTTCCTCCGGCGCCACGGGAAAGAATACGCCGACATCATCTCATAGCTCTCCTTCCGCCACACCCATGCCAGATCCTTCTCCCATCCTGATCTGTGAACGCTGTGGGCGCCCAAACGCCCACCAGATCACCGATTACAGACTCTGCGACGACTGCTATCAGGAAGCCGGTTCCTGCTGCAACGAAGGGGTCCATACCCAGGAGCCAGATCCCGAGTCCCTTCCCCCGGATGATCACGCAGCGCAACCGACTGGTGAGGCGGGCGAGAGCGGGAGGTCAGCGCACCTGCGAAAGCACACCGCTTCCCGCGATTTCATCGTTTCTCCGGACCCCTCTTGAGGAGGTATATTTGGCAACTCCCATCTTCCTGAGGATGTTCCTCCCAGTTGACGCCCATGGCATCCAGCTGCGTCAGCAGAGGCACCGGACGGTGGGGCCAATGGGCAATGAGGCATTGCCCGGGCGATAGTTTCTCAAAGGCCTCGATCGTCTTCGTGAACGGCTCCGGCGGCAACAAGCGACGCAGATCCAGATACTCGGGAATGGTCTCCCCCTCGGCCTCTTTTGTGACGGTGAGGAGAACGCCTTCCATCGTTTTCTCAACCTTGTACCGGGCGCCCCAGCTCTTGATATGGGGATAGAGTGGCGTGGGTTCGAAAGGGACCGCAAAATGCACCACCTCGTTCACCCTCAGATTCTGGATGGTCTCTTCGACAACCGAAAATGGCATGTGTCCTCTGCCCAGCAAGGCCCCCAGGTCGATCGTTTCGTTCCGGACATTCATGGGCGGATTCTAAAGCCCGCCATGATTCTGTTCCTTGACTCGGATCAAGCGCCTGCGAGATTGGCAGACATGCCCATGGCTGCGAGTTCCCTCCGTGCGACGGCCTTGCGTTCGACGCTCAAACAATGCCCCCTCTTTCAGACAATCAGCGATGAAGCGCTTTCCGAAGTGGCCGAAACGTGCATTGTCCGCGGGTTAAACAAGGGTGAATATCTTTTCCGCGAGGGAGAGTCGGCGAGGGGGTTCTATGTCGTCCAGACGGGCGCGATCAATGTGCACCGCCTCACACCGGACGGGAAGGAACAGGTCATTCACGTTTTCCGCCCGTTCAGCTCCTTTGCGGAAATCGCGCTCGCTTCGGAGGCCCGGTTCCCTGCGGAAGCGGTCGCGATTCAGCCCTCCCAGGTCCTTCTTGTGCAACGCCAGCCCCTGCGTGAGATGATCCAGCGCAATCCTGACATTGCTTTTCACATCATCTCATCGATGAGCCTGCATTTCCGCCATCTCGTGCAGTTGCTCGAGGATCAGAAGTTCAAAGATATCGAGAGCCGCCTCGCAAACTGGCTCCTTCGCCAAGCAGAACCCGCGCATGCCCCCGAATCAATGACGGTGACCCTCGACATCTCGAAGCGGCTGCTCGCGAACCAGTTGGGAGTCGCCGGTGAAACCCTTTCCCGGGCGCTTGCACGGTTTCGTGACTCGGAGTGGATCCAGGTGGACGGCCCTCGTATCCAGCTTCTGGATCCGCAGGCCCTTCGGACACTCCTGCAGAGTGATCGTTGAAGCGGCCACTTCACCGGGGGTAAACCCGAAAGCGCAGGTTCCAACCCGCCGTAATGAGCGAGAGGATCGCGTAGAAAACCGTCACCAGCCCCAGCCAGAGCAACGGATGCACCATCCACCATTCCGCGAGCGGATTGAGGTTGTGCGGGTTCATGGGGACTGCGCTGAGTCCGAAGAAGACAAAGATTCGGAAGGACTCCACGGGATTTGCCATCAAGGACGCGAGAGTAGTTACCGCGCTCAATTGCGGCGACAGTGCGAGATGAGCGACATAGGCGATCGCTCCTGAACCGATCAGAAACGTCACCCAAAGGGCAAGGCCACCCAGGTAGGCCCGCACCTCATGGCGCGCGCGAAAACCAATGAAGACGCCGACGCCAACCCCAAAAGTCCCAAGCAACGCGCCTGCGGTTGCCAGCATCCCCCCAGGCCCCATTCCCAAACCGCCGAAAAGCGGCGGAACCAGCAAAAGCCCCATCCCTATCAGGACGTAGGCCATCGCGGCTCCCGCCTTCGCGAGAACTCGCGCCGTCGTGCTGGACGGAAGCTGAGCTAGAAGTGCGGATTCCGGGAGGTCCTGACGAACGATCACGATTGCCGAAAGGATCGATACCAGTGGCAATACGTAATACATCATTTGATACAAGACCCAGAGAGAGGCTTCTCTCCCGCCGCCTACCCGTTCGACCGCGATTCCAAACAGAAGGGCCGCGATCCACCCGCCAAGAAACGTTCGGTGAGCCAGAAACGCACCGCATTCACGACGCAACAACGCGAGGAGTAGGCGCCCGTTCATGCGTTTGCCCCCTCATAAAGCTCCGGACCCGCGCCCGTCTCCGCGACGACGACGGCTCCTCCCTCACAGTGCAGCAACTGGTCCGCGTCGAGGCGCCACTCGCTCGCCACATGGGTGGTGACAAGAATAACACTTCCTTCGCTCGCGCAGGATCGGAGCCAGTCGATGAGAGATCGGCGCCATTTGGGATCAAGGCTCAAGCCGGGCTCATCGAGAAGAAGGACCTGCCGACGATCGAGTGAAAGGACGGCGAGACCAAGCCGCTGGCGAAGCCCTCCCGAGAGCTCCGCCGTCCGCTTCTTCGCGTGGTCCTGCAATCCCCAGCGCACGAGCGCGGCGTCCGCCGCTTCCGGCACCAGCCGATAGGCGTCGGCATAAAATCGTGCGATACGCTCCACCGTGAGGAGCGGATGAAAACCCACGTCCTGCGGAAGATAACCAACCGAATCCGCACTGAGTGCCTCTCCCGCGAGGAGGACGTCTCCCCGATCGGCGCGTTCCAACTTTGCGATAATGCGCAGGAGGGTGGATTTTCCGGCACCGTTCGGCCCAATCATTACGTTCAGGCTGCCGGCGGAGAGGGACGCGGTGGCGGCCCGGAGCACTTCGACACGTCCGTACCGCTTGTCGATGGATTGAAGGTTCAGCATCTTCGTTATGAAAGGAAAACTCAATGTTCAGCCGATTGCAGGGGATGGGCGTCCATGATGCGCGGAATCCCGGAAATTTCCGATCGAGCCGATGCAAACTTCAGCAGTTCCACAAAGGCCGAACCGGATAACATCCCGACAAGCGTGTGATCACGACGAAACCGGCCGAGAACATCGCCCTCGAAATGCGGCCACTGGCCAACCCCGTCGCCATCGAGATCGGGGGAATCGAAAGATCCCCACCGATTGCCACGGCCGTTTTCCGACCACCGGTTGCGAAGCACTCCCCGATCCGTCTCAACCGGGTGCAGGTTTCGCTGGAAGCTGTTTCCGGTGAAGACATTATCCGCCGAGCTGTTCGAAAAACGGATGCCAACATAGTTGCGTTCGATGTGGTTCCCGAAGAAGTGATTCCCCTGACTGTTTTCCATGTAGAGGCCGAGGGTGTTGTCGCGCACCTCATTACGCTCAAAGGAGGATTGATCGACGGACTGGAGGAGCATGCCGTAGGCACGCTTCCCCCGGTTGTTGAGAAAACGGTTTGCGTAGGCGCGGATGCCTTCCGAATACATGATCGCCGAGCCGGCCGCGTTGCCTTCGAAACGATTCTCCTCAAACGTATTTCCATCGCTGTACATGTAGTGCAGACCGTACCGCACGTCGGATACATGATTCCGATACACCCAGGTTTTTCCGGTAAAGGAGAAGTAGATTCCGTCGCGCGTATGGCGAATTCGATTTTCCACTACCTGATGCCCCTCGCTGTTCCACAGGTGAATGCCGTTTCCGCGGCGCGATGAACTCAGTTCCACCGTGCAGAGTTCGGTCGGGCGGCTTGTGAAGCCAGTGCGAAAGACATCTGCGGTTTCCTCGGGGACGTAGACAAGTCCGTCAATGTCGTTCGATTCCAGGCGCACATGATCCGCTCCTTTCACGTAGATTCCGTGGAGGACACGCTGGATTCGGTTGTTCCGAACCGCGGCGCCGTCTCCTTCGATGAAAACCCCCGCGTGATCAGCACTCAGATTGAACCCGGAATTCTCGATCCGGAATCCTTCGAGGCGGACCTGGCGGGCCTTGATGTGAACCACATGACCCTGTCCGTTTCCTTCGATCAAGGGATAGTCGATACCGCGCAGCGTAATCGTCCGGTCAATCACGAGAGGACCCGCATATTCTCCCGGAAGAACTTCGACAACATCCCCCGGAAGAGCCGAATCAATGCGTTCCTGAAGCGAAGCGCAGGCCAGCGAAGGCACGATCGAAAGGAGGAACAGGATGATCCGGAACGGTGTTCTCATGCTGACTCCCGACGGGAGAGGAACGCGGCGACGAGGAGGAAGACTGGAAACAGAAAGAGCGAGAAAGCCCCACTCATCGGCAGGCTGGTCTGCACAAAATTCGCGATCTGTTGCGACCCGAGGAGGGTCGGTGTGAAGGGCTCGATCGTCATCGGAGAAGTCGGATCTAGATTATGGCCGTATGAGTACATTCGATACCAGAAGCTGCCCATCGAAAATAACCCGAAGTAGACAAAGATCGTGAAGAGATCCACGATCTGGCTCATTTTTCCATGCACCACCGCGCGCAGCGCAAGGAGTGCGAAGATGCCTAGAGCGAACGGGATCCACTTCATTTCGATGAAGTCCGCCGGTTCGATCGGGGCCATCCCGATGTAGTGGTTCAAGGTATTGATTTCAAACAGGTCCTGCCCTCCGTTGCCACCTTCAAGCTTCCAGGCATAAATCGTCAGCTGCAGGCCCTCCTCGTATTGCGGTGCGACCAGATGGATTTTCCAGAGTGGAAGCAGAACGGCTCCGAGGAGCGTCACCACGGAGGCCAGCAACCAGAGCCGCGACGCGCCGTTGAGCGGTTTTTCGAAGAATCGGAACTTGTTGAGAAGAAGGGAAGTCATTCTGCGCAGGCATCGGAAAGGAGGGATGAAACGGGGGTCGGACCCGTTCATCCTGCCATGATGCATTGTCTCTATTCGCCCTGGAGGGCTGGTCTCAGATATCGGATGCAGGTTCGTCCGCAGGACGGACTGCAAGGTAGCCCTGCATTTCCTGGTGAAGTGCGGAGCAGAAGTTTGTGCAGTAGAAGGGGAAGACACCTGCCTTTTCGAGCTTGAGCCGGATCGTCTTCGTCTCCCCCGGGTCGATCACGATGTTCATGTTGTGTTCGGCAATCGCAAAACCGTGGATCATGTCCGTTGTCTGTTCGACGTTCGTGACGTGGAGCACGAGGGTGTCGCCCACCTTCGCGTCGATACGCTCCGGGCCGAACCGACTTCGAACGGCCACAATCCGCGCCTCCACGGTGTTTGCGTCGGTGCGATTGACGGTCCCTTCGGCGAGGCTCCAGACCGCATCGGGGTGGTGACTCTCCGCGCGTGGATAGACCTCGATCGGTGAGATTTTGTCCGCCTTGAGGATCTGGGCGAAGTGCGGTTCGGGCTCAGTGAAAGCTTCGTAGACCATGCGCATCTGATTACCCGTGATATCGATCAGCTGGCTCGATTCCGGCTGCGACGGGCCGACCGAAAGGTGGCGTCCTTTCGACAACTTGTTCATCGCGACAAGCCAGTCACCATAGGGCTCACGGGTATCACTCCCGCCAATCACGAGGTGCCCGATATTGAAATGCACCGGAATCTTGTCGGTGATGATCTCCGCGAGATCGGCCTTTTCTTCATTTGTCCATGGTGGCATTTTCCACTTTGCCACGGCCGACTCGATGTAGAGCGAGGTATAGGCGTTTCCCTTGCCGTCAAACTGCGTGTGCAACGGGCCGAGTCCGACCGGAACATCTCCCTCCGCGATGGCTTCGTAGCGAAGAATTGGGACGCCCCGGAACTCGCCCGAGAAGTCCTTCGCTTCCACTGCCGCGAGAACCTTCTCAAAGTTGTAGACCGTCGCGCTCGGCTGGAGTTTTCCCGATGCGATAATCCATTTGCCGGACGGATCGGTATCAATTCCGTGCGGTGATTTGCCCACTTCGACCCAATAGACGACGCCTGGAACTTCCGCCGGATCGATCATGGGAACGCCGTCCATCATGGTGACCTTTCCTTCCCGGACAGCCTCTTCGGCCTTGCGCCAGTTGACGAATGCGGCGAGGTCCCGGTCCAGCTGGCTCGCATTTACTTCCATTGTGGAGTGTGCCATCTCCGTGTTGTAGGAGGTCCAGAAAGCCCAGTCGCGGCTTGGACCCTTCCCCGTCGACCCGAGGTCCCAGTTGAAGGGAGGGGTGAGAATCTGCCAGCCAACCGACATCTCACCCGAGTCCGGATGCACCTTGATTCCGCTGACCATCCCGTTGAACTCGGATTCGTAGTCCTTCGGATCGGCATAACGTCCCTTTGGGAGCGGAACCGAGAAACGAGACGCAACAAGAATGTATTCGGAATCCTCCGTCACAAAGGAGGACCCGTGGTTTCCGGAGGAGTTCGGGATCGGCCCGAGGACTTCCTTTGTCTTGAAATCGCGCAGGCTGATGCGCGCCAGCCGGTTATTGGCGTTGTCGTTTACGAAGAGCCAACGACCGTCGTAAACACCGTCTGTTTTCGAGAGGGCCGGGTGGTGCACATCCCCCCATGTGAAGTCTCCCAGAAGAGCCTTCGATTCCTCGTCAAAGCCATATCCAGTCCCTGGATACGGTGCAAAGACCGGAATCGTCGCGATATGGCGCATCGAGGGAATGCCAGCGACAAATACCTGTCCGGAGTGCCCCCCGGAGTAGAAGAGGTAATACTCATCGAGTTCTCCCGGAGCGACGTAGGACTGTTCCGCGGCGGAAACGCCGTTGTTCGAGCCGCTGGTCGCGTTTTGGTCCGCGCCACAACCGGCGAAGAAAAAGGGAATGGCCAAGCAGGAAGCCGCCAACCCGAGCAGTCGTTTATGATGAATTTCCATAGCATTGAGGGGATGAGAGTGAGGCAGGCTACTTTACCGAGAGGACGCCCCCCATGCCTACCTGGAGGTGTCCGGGGAACGAACAGACAAAGGGATATTCGCCGGGCTTCGCGGGCACCTTGAAGATAATCGTATCCGATTCTCCGCCTCCGAGAAGAGCGGTGGCGGCGACGATGGTGTCCCCTGCCCCCGTCGGCAGATAGTCATTCCCGGGGTGGTTCATCGCGTCCTCGACAAACTTCTGCGGATCCGTCCCCGGCGCGAGGATGACAAGGTTGTGCCCCATCGAAAACTTCGGCATCGTTCCCACGTTGTCGAGGGTGAGGCGGATGACTTCACCGGCGGTCGCCTCGATGCGCTCAAGATTGAACTTCATCTGGTCGTTGGCGGTCACCCGAACAGAGCGATCCGGCGTCATGTCGCCCGCCCCGTTCGAGGCGTTATCAGCGCCCCCTTTACCGCATCCAGCTGCAAAAAGGACCGCGAAGATGGCCAGTAAAGTTGCTAGAAAGTACGTCGTTTGTCTTTTCATCTGCGCCGAAGATACGGCGGCGGAAGAGAAAACACTTTGACCTAGGTCAAGTTTCTGAGAACCGGTCGCAAATCTGCCGCGCTTGGCGACGGATCTCGTCAACGTCCATTCAGCAGGTCCCCGATCACTTGGTCGAGGACGGCGACATCAATCGGTTTCGTGATATGACGCGAAAAGCCGGCTGCCTGCGACCGCGCAACGTCACTTTTCATCCCGTAACCGCTCAGAGCGATGGCGGGCAGGTCCGGATACCATGAACGCAGTTTCTCCACGAGCATGTGCCCGTCTCCGTCGGGAAGACCGATATCCGAAACAAGGAGATCAATGCGCTGACGCCGCGCGAGGTCGAGGGCCTCGGTGAGACTTCCCGCCGTCGTGACCGCGAAATTTCGTCGGAAGAGGAGTTGCTTCAGAGTGAGACGGGTCGGCGCGTGGTCCTCCACAAGGAGAATCTGCTGGCGTCCGGCGGAGGCCTCGGCAACAGGCTCGGAAGTGTCGCCGGTCGAGGCAATCGACGTTTCGCGATCCCGGAGCGAGGATCTCGCCGCCTCTACGGAACTCGCGGCCTGCGGCAGGCGGATCGTAAAGGTCGATCCGGCACCGCGTCCCCCGCTCGCGGCGCTGATCGATCCTCCGTGCAGCTCGACGACGCGATGCGAGATCGCGAGGCCGAGGCCCAGGCCTCCGAACCGGTGCCCGCTGCCACTGTCGGCGTGACGCCCTTGGGAAAAGGCGTTGAAAATGTAGGTTATCTCGTCCGGCTGCATGCCGATCCCGGTATCGGTGACCACCACCACCAAGTCCCCGGTGGCGGCGTCGTTCGAGGTCGTGAGCGTAATGCAGCCACCCGTCGGGGTGAACTTGACCGCGTTCTTGAGGACGTTCCAGAAGACCTGCTGCAGACGCACGGGATCGGCCGGAAGGCTGGAGCGGTCCGCCCCCAGATCCATTTCAAGGTCGATTCTCTTTTCCCTCCGTTCCGGATCGACCGTCGCCAGCGCGTCGTGCAGCACGCCATGGGCATCACAGGCATCCAGATCGAGAGACAGTTTCCCTTGCGTAATGCGTGTCAGATCAAGCAGGTCGTCGATCAAGCGTGCTTCGAGGCTGATGCTCTTGCGCACGATCTCGAAATCCGCCCGTACTGCGTCCGGCAGATCCGGATTCGCCGCCGCGTCGCTCGCGATCAAGAGGACCGGGTTCAAGGGCGTTCGCAACTCGTGCGACAGCGCCGCGAGGAATTCGTCCTTTGCCCGCGAAGCCGCAAGGGCTTCGTCACGCGCCCGCTCCAATTTCAGTTCGGCCTCCCGCAACGCATTGATGTCGGTATTTGTCCCGAACCAGCGCAACACCGTTCCGTCGGCATCACGGATGGGAATCGCTTGCGAAAGAAACCACCGGTACCCTCCGAGAGCTCCTTGCATGGGGAATGTGTCCTCCCACGCCTCTCCGGAGGCAATGTGGCGCTCGTATTTTTCCCTTACCCGATCCACGTGATCAGGGTGGATCGTTTCGCGCACGCTCCAGCTCCCGTCAGCGTGCAGGGATTCTCCCGTGAATTCGAACCAGCGCTTATTGAACCAGAAGATCTTCCCATCCGGGCCCGCTGTCCATGCGATCTGCGCAATGTTGTCCGCAAGCGTGCGGAAACGTTCTTCGCTTTCACGCAAGGCATCCTCCGCTCTCCTGTGCTCGTCGAGTTCATGCTCGAGTTCGCGGTAAAGGTTGGCGTTGTCGATCGCGATCGACGCCTGGGCCGCGATGCCGAGGAGCATGCGCTCACTCTCCTCCGTGAATCCTCCCGGGCTGTGATGTCCGAAGAGAAGTCCGCCCAAGTGCTGCCCCGAACGCGAAGTGATGGGCACCGCCAGAAAGCTGCGCACCGGGATATCTCCTCCGACCGAAATTCCTGCAAGATCGCCGTCCGCCAGCGATCGCTCCGCCTGAATATCATCAATCCGGACGACTTGCTCACCGCGCAACACCGGAGCAAATAAATGAAGGAGCGCCGAAAAGCCGGAGGCCCCAAACGCCTCGCCTGTGGTACCTGAAAAACTCTTGAAACGGGCGCGCCGGTCCCCGTCATCGCGACTCTCGAAAAATGCCCCAAAGGCAGCCCCTGACGTTTCCCGCCCTGCGTCTGTCACCGCATGGACAATGCGGTCAAGGTCGAACTCGGCCGCCAGCGTGCTACCGACGCGGTTCAGGATTTCCAGCCGACGCGTCTGGTTCTGGAGGGCTTCTTCATTTGCCTTCTGCGCGGTGATGTCCCGGGCGATCTTCGACGCGCCAATGATGCGCCCGCTCGCATCCTTGATGGGCGACACCGATACGGAGACGGTGAGGCAGGAGCCATCCTTGCGCATCCGCACCGTCTCGAAGTGTTCGATCCGCTCGCCCTCGCGCACGCGTGCTAAAATCTGAAAGGCCTCGTCCACTCGATCCTTCGGAATGAGCAGCGTGATCGGCTGCCCGATCACCTCTGCCGCCGTATAGCCGTAAAGGGATTCAGCGGCGCGGTTCCAACTGGTGATCCTGCCCTGGAGGTCCTTCCCGAGAATGGCGTCGTCGGAGGACTCCACAATGGCCCCGAGGCGCCGCATGGCGTCAGCTGCCTTCTGGTCTTCGGTGATATCTTCGGCGGTGCCAATGAACCGAACGGGGACGCCCCCTTGAAAGAGCGCCTGCCCCGTCGCCCGAACCCAACGTTCAGGCCTTCGGTCACCGTGATTCACCCGGAAAGATACATCATAATGGCCGTTTCCGGCGGGATCCAATGCCTGGAAGGTGGCTTCTTTCACCCTTGCGCGGTCCTCCGGATGGATACGCTCAAGGTAGATTTCTTGCGAGACCCGTGCCGACGGGGTCATCCCGAACAGCTCACGGGTCCGCCGGTCCCAGGTGAGAACGTCCTCTCGTGGTGAATAGTCCCAGATCCCCAACGCTGTCGCATCGGTCGCGAGTCGCAGTTGGAGGGCGGATTCCTGTGCCGCCAGTTCCACTTCCTTCTGATCCGTGATATCGATCGTCACGCCGAGCATGCGGCGGGGGCGCGCATCCGCGTCGCGGAGCACCCGCGCATTTGTGTAGACCCAGGTGATGCCGCCGTCCGCACGCGCGATCCGAAATTCCAGATTGTAAGTTTGGTCTTGCTGGATCCCCCGCTCGATCGCCCGTTCCACCCTTTCAAGGTCCTCCGGATGGACCCACTTCGAAAAGGACTTCATCGTCCCGTCAAATTCCCCCGGGGCCAGGCCATGGAGCGCGTAGAGCGAGTCTGACCAGGATATGAGGTTGGTCCGAAGGTCCCAGTCCCATACTCCCAGTTTCCCCGTTTCCATCGCGAAGCGCAGACGCTCCTCGCTTTCCTTTACCGCCTCTTCCGCCCGTTTGCGATCGGTCACATCCGTGCCAAAGAGCCGGATTTCATGCCTCTCCGGGTGGATATGGATGTAGAACCACTGCTTCGACATCCTGTCGAAGAACTCGAAGCTCCGGGGCCGACGCGTCGATAGTGACGCCCGCATCTCCAATTCAAGGTCCGTTCCAACGAGGTCGGGAAAGACCTCCCAGACGACCTGCCCCTGGATTTCCTGCGGGCGCTTTCCGATGCGGGCCGCAATTCTGGGATCAACGTGCCGGCACCGCCAATCATGGTCGAATATCCCGACAAAGTCGTTCACGCCGGCGAACACCCGTTCGAATTCGTCTCTCGCCTTCGCGGCTTCTGTGACCACCTCGCTTTCGCGCCCTTCGACCGGTGCACGCACGCGCTGAATCTCCTCCCGTGCGTGGTCATCGACCGCACCGTCGCGCCAACGGCGGGATCGGCCGATGGCGGCACCCACCGTTCGCCCGACAGACTCGATGAAAGCGTCTGCTTCCTCTTCCGCTCGGTGAAAAGGATTGATACCGGCCAGGAGAAAGCCGACGGGAGTCCTCGAGGACGCGTCCGGGAGATCCAGCCGCTTGATGCGCTTCGGCGGGATTTCCCACGGGCCCGTCGGGAGATCCTCACGGGCGATTCCCAGCACATCCACGTCCACTTCCCGGCCCACTGCGATGGGGGCTCCACCCGGCCATACGATCCCGCTTGCCCCGCTTTCCAGCTCGGACGGAAAGGCCGGAGTTGGCACTCCGGCACCCGCGACACCGACCAAGCGCGCCCGTACAGAATTCTCCCCGAAAACATAGAGAGCGGCAAAGGGCAGATCCCGGCCATCCTCACGCAGGCAGCGATCCAGTGCGACGAGGACCTCGCCTTCGCCGCGCACATCGGAAAGGACCGAGCCCAATGCACTGAGGAGAGCGAGCCGGCGGCCCCTCACCTCCCGCTGCGTCTCATCCACGCAGGCTCCAAGGACCCCGAGAACCCTGCCGTTCTCATCCCGAATCGGATTGCAGGACAGGCTGAGATAAGCCTCCACCGGACCTTCGGCATCCTTCACAAGATACGGCACGGCCTCCACCTGTGCAGGCACACCCCGCTGCATCACGGCTTCTGCCGCCTGGCTCCACTCTCTCCAGACCGCCTTCCAGACGAAGCGTGCGGGGCATCCGATCTCCCCACCTTCCGGGCCTCTCAGGAGTCGGGCGCAGGCGGCGTTGTGGAGATCCACAAAGTCCGAGCCCCACCACAGAAACATGGGTGAGGGAGCATTGAGAACCACCCGCAAGGTGCTCCGCAGGGTCGCGGGCCACTCCTCGACAGGACCCAGTTCCCTGAGCGCATGTGGGTGCAACCGCAACCGCTCGGCGGCCGGGTTACTCGGGTCACTACCGTCCGAAGCGCAGCTGGAGATGCCTGCTGACACCCTTGCCATCACGCCCAGCTCCCATCACAGCACATCGTTCGTGCGACAATTTTTAATGATTCATAACAGGTACCCATTTGTCCAAGCAAAGGAAACAGTTCCATCCTCGTGCGCTACGAGCCCACAGTGCACCATCCCCCCGCTAGCAGAAGACACACCCAGACGTGCGACCGAACCCAGAATAGACGATAACGATCCTCAAAGAGGGGTCAAATCCTAGATCAAGAATAGGGTTTACAGGATCGCGAATGGGGGCAGAACCTTGTCGCAGCGCGCAATAACGGGCTTCCTCCCAAAGCCAGCACGGCATCTTCCGAGTCATCAACTTTTACGATTCCTGAGCCCCCTTCCACCCTCTCGAATAGCGAATTTGCATGCTTTCGCTGATTTCGGGGATGCGTGATGCAGACTCACACCCTCGACTCCTCCCGCAAAAACCCTTCCCGGTGGACCGTTCAGGGTACTGGCACACGTTCTGCGATACCCCAAACAATTCTCACGATCAGCAAAACAGACTGCTTTGCCGATTCGCACCTGCCAACCAGCGCCATCGCCCAAAACCCATCACCGATGAAAACTCCCATCCCACCCTTTGTCGCCCTCCTGACTGGAACTTGCGCCCTCTTTTTCGTTGGCTGCGGAGCCGACGAACAACAACCCGGTGCCTATCAGGAAAATGATCAGACCGAGGTCGGCCAGAATGACCCCGCCGAGACGACAACGCCTCCCGCGACCGGCATGGCACAACCATACGGCACCGTCGGCACCGCCAGCAGCGGCATGGGGACCTCCGCGCCGGGGAGCCCGGATGGCATGCATGACACCCGCGGAATGGATCATGCCGCCGCCGTCGGCTACAACGCGCGCCAGCTTCTCCAGACGGCCGGTCTTTCCGAACAGGAGATCCGGGATCTCGCGAGCAGCTCCTTTGAGGAAGAGGCCGTCAAGCTTCGCGTCCAGGAGGCCCTTGAGGCCAGTGGCACTGACGCCGCCGAAGCCGAAGAGCGCGCACAGGAAATCGCTCGCCATGTTTCCGAAACCGGGAGCAGCGAGCGGTCGGAAGGCCTGATCTCGCCCGGCGCCATCGCGCAGGAGGACACCCTTGTGATGTCTCGGGAACTGGAAGAGCGGGTGCGCCAGGAACTGCGAAACGCTGATGATCTCGCGCTGAACGCCGAAGAAATCGAAGCGATCGAAGTCGCCGTGGACGAAAACACCGTGACCCTTACCGGCATGGTCGAGAGCGAAGAAGAGGCGCAGCTTATCGAGGATCGCATCTGGGGAGTCGAGGGCGTCGAATCAATCGAGAACCACCTGCAGGCAAGCCGCTAGGACCCCGCCGCGCGCAGCCCCCAAGCCGTCAGGCGCGGGGCGCAGCGGAGGCCGTTGCAAGAAGCGGGATGTCCGCGTTGCGCTCTTGGAAAAACCGCATCTCCCACTCTGCACTGAAGAGGATGACGGAACGGTCGCCTTCGTCGGTGGCCCATTTGGCACCGCCGCTCAGTCGCGTCGCCGCACGTTTTTCCGCGGACACGGAAGGGTCCACCCACCGGACAACCGTCCATTGCGCCGGTTCCAATCGGGTCGGTGCCCGGTATTCCGTCTCCATCCGGTATTTGACGACGTCGAACTGCAAAGGACCGACCGCCCCCAGGAGCGGAATCTGACCCACCGAATCCTCAAGGTCGAAACGCTGCACGAGCTTTTCCTGGAGAAGCTGCTCCACCCCCGCCCGGAAACGCTTGAGGTTCTGGGTGTCGAGATTGTGCAAAAAGGCGAATGATTCCGGCGCAAAGCGTGGAATTTCGGCGTAGGCGATCGTCCCGTCGGTGCTGAGGGTATCGCCGATCTGAAGCTCGGGGTGCCCCGCAATCCCGACCACGTCCCCCGGCCACGCCTCGTCGCTGGTTTCCCGCTCCTGGCCAAACAGGCGATGCGAGAAAGAAAGCCGCATCGGTTTTCCCGACCGCGTATGCGTGACCGACATGTCCCGCTCGAACTTGCCGGAGCAGACACGCACGAAGGCCACCCGGTCCCGGTGCCGCGGGTTCATATTGGCCTGGATCTTGAAAACAAAACCCGAAAAATCCGCGGAATCCGCCGGAATCTCCCGGCCCCCTGACACCCTCGGCGTCGGGACCGGCGCATGATCGAGGAATCCATCCAACAATAGCTGGACCCCAAAATTGTTGAGCGCGCTCCCGAAGAACAGGGGCGTCATTTTCCCCGCCAAAACCGCCGACTGATCAAACTCCACTCCCGCCAGATCGAGAATCTCCAGCTCCTCCGCGACGCGCGCTGCCTCCCCTTCGCCCATGCGCTCCCGGATCAACGGATCCTCGATTGTCCCAATCTGGACAGGCGAACGATAGGCACCCCCCTTTGTCCGCTCGAACAAGTGCATATGCCCCGTCAGGCGATCAAACACACCCTGGAAATCCGCCCCCGTGCCCAGCGGCCAGTTCACCGGAAATACGCCGATCCCGAGGATTTCCTCGACCTCGTCGATCAACGAGAGGGGGTCCCGGCCCGGGCGATCACATTTGTTGATGAACGTGAAGATGGGAATGCCTCGCATGCGGCAGACTTCGAATAGCTTGCGCGTCTGCACTTCGATCCCCTTGGCCGCGTCGATCACCATGACGGCCGCATCCACCGCCGTCAGCACCCGATAGGTGTCCTCCGAAAAATCCTCGTGACCAGGCGTATCCAAGAGGTTGATCACGTAGCCCCGGTAGGGGAACTGAAGCACCGTCGAGCTGATCGATATCCCGCGCTGTTGCTCAAGCTCCATCCAGTCCGAAGCCGTCGCGCGCTCGGCCCGACGACCCTTTACCGTTCCTGCCAACTGGCGCGCCCCTCCATAGAGCAG
Source organism: uncultured Puniceicoccaceae bacterium (assembly GCA_964629165.1). Lineage (GTDB taxonomy): Bacteria > Verrucomicrobiota > Verrucomicrobiia > Opitutales > Oceanipulchritudinaceae > CAWVVV01. Next base: position 7,686 of record CAZVQJ010000013.1, on the reverse strand, counting down.
GAACTTTTCCGTCAGCGTCGTTTTCCCCGCGTCCGGGTGCGAAATGATCGCAAACGTACGCCGACGCACGATCTCAGTGGACGCTTCATTGCTCATCACCCCTTCGTCGCCGTCCAAGGCGCGCTTGTCGAGAGTTTGCGAAAGAAATCCTGCCGTTCCCGAGCGAACTCACCGCAGTCGCGACTGCATTTTGCTCGGTCTTCGACGGGTCGGAAATCGATCTGCCCCTCGATACGCCGATCGGCGCAGGATGCGAACGCACCCTCGAAGCCGGACTCGTTCGTCGTCAGAGGCGCAGGCAGACCTGTTCTCCTGGTCCGTGCACGCCTTCAATGAGGATGCCTTCCACGTCGGCGGTTTTCGAAGGTCCCGTGACCCAGATCGTGTTTGGGTCATTCCCCAGATCGGCGAGCGCGTCCTCCATGCTGCGATGTATTTGTTCCGTGCGGACAACGGCGATGTGAATCCATGGTGCAAGCGCCGCCAGACGGTTACTTGTTTCGCTCTCGCGCAGAATGATCGTTCCGCTTTCCGCAATCACCGCAGATCCAATCGTGATCCCAAAAACGAGGTCGTCGATCGCCTCACGCGTGTATTCGTAGCGAACATCGAGATGGGCGGACAACGGTTCACCGACAGACTCGCGAAGGTCCGGATCACAATAGCCGACGCGCGCGTTCTGGCTGCGAAGAAATTCGGACAGATCCGCAATCGAGCTGTAATAGTAGCCGCGGACGTTCGCAAAGTTACGCGCAAACGCCGCCCAGAGATCGTCCCCTTCCAGACGCCGTGCCGGCACGATCGAGAGAGGATCGATGAAGGGCCGTTTCTCCTTGTTCGGCTTCTCGCGAATCGCCTCCCGGATACCGGCGAGAATCTCTTCACGCTCATTCCTCATGATGCTTTCCTGCATGACGTTTTTTCAACCAACGGCGGAAATCACCACCCTCCCACTTGGGAAGCGTCCGGTCCCGGACCCATGCCTGGGCGGAAGGATGTATGAGGGTCGAATCCGGAAGAACATTCAGAATACGGCCGCCCGCCAAGGCCACTTTCCACAAGACCGGGCGACTCGCGAGAGAAGCCCATGGACCCATCCCGGGTGCCGCGATCATCGCTTTCGGTGCCTTCTCCTGCTTGCCCCGATGCCGGAGCTTGAGAAGCAGGTCGGGAATCGGGATGTCGACTGGGCATGCCTCGTTGCAGGCCCCGCAAAGGGTCGATGCCTTCGGTAGATCCGCCAGTTCGGGAAACTTTTCCTTCCCCACCAGATTGGGGGCAAGAATGGAGCCAATCGGCCCCGGATAGGTGTGGCGGTAGGCGTGTCCCGAGGCTTGGCGGAAGATCGGGCAAACGTTCAGACAAGCGCCACAACGGATGCACCGGAGCGCCTCCGCACAATCGGAGGCAAGCGTTTCGATCCGCCCGTTGTCGATGAAAACCACGTGCATCTCCTCCGCCCCTTCGGGACGTCCCGGTGCGCGCGGGCCACTGATGAACTCGGTATAGACGGTGAGCTGCTGAGCGGTTGCCGAACGGCCGAGCAGATTGAGAAAAATGGCGAGATCCCGGTCCGTCGGCACGAGTTTCTCGATTCCGACGACCGCAATATGCACCTTCGCTCCCGCGATCCCAAAACGCGAATTGCCCTCGTTCGTGGCGATGACGATCCGTCCGGATTCGGCCGAAACAAAGTTAGCACCCGTCATCGTTCCTTCGGCGAGAAGGTATTTGCTGCGCAAGTGCTGGCGCGCTCGACGGGTGATCGTGGCGGGGTCATCATTGAACGCGCCCAGCCCATGTTCTTCAAATGTAGTGGCAATCTGGCGACGGTTCTTGTGGACAATCGGCGTGACGATATGGCTCGGATGGTCATTATCGAGCTGCACGATGAACTCCCCGAGGTCGGTCTCGATCGTCTCGATTCCGTGTTCTTCGAGATAGGGCCGCAGATCGATCTCCTCCGTCACCATGCTCTTCGACTTGCAGACACTCGAAATCCCGGCCTGCCGATAGATGCCAAGAATCTGTTCCCGCGCGGACGCCGCCGTCGTCGCGAAATGCACCTGCACGCCGTTACGCTCCATCGACTGTGCAGCCTGTTCGAGATACGTATCGAGGTGGTCCAGGGTGTGCTGTTTGAGCAACCCCGCCTGGCGCCGCAACTCGTCGGCATGGGGGTAGTCCGTGAAAAGGGCACTCTGGCGACCAATTACCTTCTTCCGGCTAGCCTCCAGCACCGATGTCCTCACCTCTTCGCTGAGGTCGGCGGCATACTGATCGATGGGCTGAACGGGCATATCAGGGTCCTTCGTTAGGGAGCTTTGAGGGCCTCGGCAAGGATCTGAGCGGCGTGCCAGACCCGCATCGACCGGCCGGACTTTTTCGCGAGGCCCTTCTGGTGCATGAGGCAGCTGAGGTCGGCGGAGACGACATACTCGGGATCATGGGCGAGGACCTGCTCGATCTTGATTTCGCCCATCGCCTTGGAAATATGGGGGAATGTGACGGAAAAGGTACCGCCGAACCCGCAGCACTGATCGCGCTCCATCACTTCCACGAGCTCCACTCCCTCGATCGATCCGAGAAGTCTTTCAATGGCATCGCCGGTTCCGGTTCCCCGGGTGTGGCAGGAATGGTGGATCGCGATCCGCGCATCAAACCGACCCGGCCACGTCGTCACGCCGAGTCCATTCACGAGGAAATCAAACAATTCCCATGTCCGGGAGGCCATCTGTTCGACTGCCGGGAGATCGGCCTCTTGCTGGAACTGTAGCGGCGATCCGTGGAAAACCATCGCTGCGCAGGATCCGGAAGGCACAATGACAGGCTTTTCACCCTCAAAAACGCGCAGCGTATGCCGGACCACCTGGCGCGAACTCTCCCAGTCTCCACCGTTGAAGGCGGGTTGGCCGCAGCAGGTCTGCCCTTCAGGAAATTCCACCGAGCAGCCGACGTGTTCGAGAACCTCGACGGTAGCCCGCGCGGCGTCAGAGAAAAAGGCGTCGCAGAGGCAGGTGGCCATCATTTGCACCTGCTTGCCGGCAATCCGTGGCGGGGTTTGTGGATTCACTTCTGTAAAAGTTGTTTGAGACGTGCAAGGGGCTCGTCGCAGCTCTCCGGCGCCTCGGGAGTATACCTACGCGCTTCAAAGGAACGTTCAACCAGCGATCTCCCCTCTTCCAGTGAGTCCACCGCGCCGAGAGCCGTCAATTGAAGCAGGAGATTGCCGAGCGAAGTGGCTTCCACCGGTCCTGCCACCACCGGCCGACCAAGGGCATTGGCGGTGCATTGGTTCAGAAAGGCGTTCTGGCTGCCGCCCCCGACGATGCGCAGGGAGGGGAAAGTCCGATCGGCCAGTGATTCCAGCCCGTCGAAAACAATGCGATACTTGCAGGCGAGGCTTTCGAAGGCGATGCGCACGAGTTCGCCTTTCGTCTCCGGGACGGTCTGGCCGGTTTCCCGGCAGTAGTCGCGCATCCGGTCCGCCATTTTGCCCGGTTTTGCAAAGCGTGCGTCGTCGGGATCGATGAGAGAGACAAACGGCCGGGCTTCCCGCGCCATATCGAGCAGGTTATCGTAGCTGTAATCCTGCCCCTCTCGCGACCATTGCTCCCGGAGCTGCTCAATGAGCCACATCCCGCAGATGTTCTTGAGAAAACGCGTCGTTCCGTTGGCGCCGGCTTCGTTCGAGAATCCCAGCGCCAAGGCCTGCTCTCCGAGGATCGGACCCGCTGATTCGATGCCCATGATCGACCAGGTTCCTGAACTCAGAAAGGCCGGTGCTTCCGCCGTCAGCGGCGTGCCCGCAACGGCCGAACCCGTATCGTGCCCGGCCACGGCGATGACCGGAACGGGACCCAATCCGGTCTCTTCCTGCACATGCGGAAGAAGCGGCCCGAGGACCGTGCCCGGTTCAGTCACCGACTGAAAAAGATTCTTCGGGAGGTCCAACGCGTCGAGGAGAGGTTGTGACCAGGACTCCGTGATCGGATTCCAGAGCTGGCTGGTGCTCGCGATGCTGCGTTCCTGCACTTGCTCGCCGCAAAGCCAATAACTGAGCAAATCGGGGAGAAACAGCAGGCTCGCCGCCCTCTCCAGCCGCGCAGCCTCCGCCCGCTGTTCCGCGTGCAGCTGATACACGGTATTGAAAAACATGAACTGGATGCCGGTCTCCGCGTAGATCCGCTCCCGGGAGACCTTCGCCAGCACCGCCTCGATCATGCCGTCCGTTCGGCTGTCGCGATACTGATAGGGATTGCCCAGGAGCCGACCATGGCGATCGAGCAAGGCATAATCGACCCCCCAAGTATCCACCCCGACGCCCGCGACACGGGCCCCGTAGATTTCGGCCGCACGGGTAAGCCCATCAATGACAGAGCGATAGAGCCCGAGAATGTCCCAGTGATAGCCGCTTTGAAGCTGCACCCCAAGCGTCGGAAAGCGGTGCACCTCGGTCAGGCTCAGCTTGCCATCCTGAAGCTCGCCCGCAATGACCCGACCGCTCGTCGCACCGAGATCAACGGCCAGATAAACAGGATCAGCATCCATATCTGGAATACAATGCCGCCCCTCAGCTGCGATCAACCTTCGAAAGGGTCTCGCCCAATGCCTGGGCGGAACGCATCAGCCCCTGCTTCTCTTTGGGCCACAGTTCGATTTCGTGGTGGGAAATGACGCCTGCCCGTCCAACGATGGTGGGGACGCTGATCGAGAGGTTGCGCAGCCCGTAGCATCCATTCTGACGGGAGGAAACGGGGAGCAGCTGACGCCGATCCAACGCCACGGCGTGGACCACTTCAGCAATCGTGGCACCGACCGCCCAACCGGCACCCCCCTTGCGCCGGATGACTTCGGCACCACTGCCCTGGGTGCGCTTGAAGATCTGATTCTGGAAATTCACGTCGCACCCCTTGAGTCCGGCGAGGGCAAGACCGCCCACCGTCGCCGACGACCAGATCGGGACCATCGAATCACCATGCTCGCCCAGGATGAGCGCCTTCACCTGGGTGGGCGGAAGCTTCAGGGATTCCGCGATGAGCGAACGAAAGCGCGCCGTATCCAGCATCGTGCCGAGGCCATAGACCTGGCTCGCGGGGACATCGAGAATCTCGGTTGCCAGATGGGTCAGGATGTCGACCGGATTCGAAACGACAAAAAACTGTGCGCAGGGCAGGTGACCCGCCTCCTTGATCGACCGCAGGATCGACTTGAAGATGCTCACGTTTCGATTGATCAGATCGAGTCTCGACTCATCCGGTTTCCGGCGAGAACCGGCCGTGATAACATACATGTGGCTGTTCTTCGCACGGCTATAGTCGCCGGCGTAGATCCGTTGGTCCGAGAGACTGGATGCGCCGTGCAGCAGGTCCAGCGCTTCGCCCTCCGCCAGATCCTGGTTGGCGTCGATCAGCTGGATCGAGGACACAATGCCAGCACATTGCAGCGCAAATGCCGCATTTGAACCGACGCGTCCGCCGCCTCCGATAATCGTAACTTTCATGTCAGATGGATGGTAAACAGTTCAGAGTAAATGAAGCCCGGAAAACCCGGGACCTATGACTTCTGCATATTGGCCCAGACCCTCTCCGTGATCAGCTGGACGAGTTCTTCCGCCGCGGTATCCGGGAGGACCGATTCGCTGCCGTGCGACCCGCAGCCGCAAGACGACGAGGATTCCGACTGGGTCGGCACCGCGCACGAGGCCACCTGACCCGCGAAACCGGGACGAAAATCAGCATTGTCGCACAGTTCACACTCTTTCCAGCTTTCCCGAATATCATGCATGCCGAGCTTCTTCCGAAGCTCGATGAGCTCCTTCGCCTGCTTCGGCTGGATCGGCGTGAGTTCCCGCCCGAGCATCGATGCGAGCAGCACCGTCTGGCAGTAAGCGTCGGTGTTCTCCATCTTCCAGTAGGCATCCTCGATATCCTTGCCCCAGGTGATGACTCCATGGTTCTCCATCAATACCGCCTGGTGATCCACCGCCACACGACCGACTTCATCGGCGTTTTCGGGAGTGCCGGGAGTCTGGTATTTGCTGGAGCCGATGACTCCGAGAAATACCTCTGCTTCCGGGATCAGGCAGGTGGGCGGCACAACCTTGGCAACGGCATAGGCCGTGGCGTGAGGCGGGTGTGCATGACAGCATGCCTTCGCCGCCGGTTGGCGCTTCATGATGCCGAGGTGGGTCTTGGCCTCACTCGTGCTCTTGAACCGGCCCGCGAGTTGATTCCCATCCAGGTCGACGAGAGCCATCTGGTCCGGAGTCATGAAACCCTTGCTGACGAGCGTTGGGGTGCACAGCACAAGGTTGTCGCCCACGCGGATGGTAAGGTTGCCGCCATTGCCGTCGGTGTATCCTTTCTGCCACATCCGGAGGCCCATGTCGCACATGCGCTGTTTCAAGGCCTCGATCGGAGCAGAGTGGAAAAAAGCGGCGATCTGTTCCGGCGTTTGCGGATCATTCCCCGGCGTCCACCGGTACTCGTAATCCGGCACAATGGGATTACCGTCATAGACCGCGGCAGAGGTCGAACGCCCGGATGATGCCGCTGGCCGCGCCTGCTTCCCCCTCCGTGAAGAGCGAAGAAAATCGCGGGCCATCGGAGTCAGTTGAGCGTTTGCGGGAATCTGCGAGAGGTCCTCGCCGCGCGCACGCATCGCTTCAAGAATTTTTACGGTGTAGAGTGTATTCATGCCTTTGAGGCGTATCGGGAATCCAGATGCAAGGTATCGAGCAGGCAGCAGTTGTAGGAGTCGATTGGCATCGGCCGGTCAAAAGGACGGGTCGCTTCGCCGCCTTCCGTAAAGCCGATGAGGTCGCCCTCGCTGCCTCCGAGATCGTCGTAAACGACGACTGAGGGTTCAGTTGAAATACGGGGTTCGCCGGTCTTCTCGAGCTCATCCCGACCACAGGGACTGACGATCAACCATCGCCCTCCCCGATACTCGGGAACCTGTTCGCTGAGAACGACCTTACCAATGACGCGGCCGATCCTCATGCGCTTACCTCCGCTTCCTCATCGATGAGGCCGAGGATGACGTTGCGCAGTGGCGTATTCCGATCGCCAATACGCCGCGAGGCGGCCTCGCCATCCGTCGTCACAAAAACGAGCGAGCCGACACCGGCGCCGAGCCAGTCGGCCGCGAGAAAGAACTTTCCTGTCCCCGCTTTCGCTTCATCGATCGCCTCGCAGAGCAGCAGGCGCACCCCGCGAAGGGATCGATGCTGCACGGTACTGTGGGCGTTTCCGATGACTCGAGCGTGGATCATGGAGGGGTCTCAGGCAATGTTGAGGCCGTCCACCAGCACGCAGCGCCGGCGGCGGGTAAAGGTGAGCGGTGTCGTGATGCCCTCGCCGGTCGTGGTCGCGATGGAGAACCCGCCGTATCCTTCCCCGCCGAGTCCGAGCCCTGCCGTGCAGGGGCCGTTTTTGACGAACAGGGTGCTGTCGATCGCACGACCCATTTCGGTCATGTGTCCGACGTGCATCGTGTGGACCATCGCAGAATGCTTGTAGTTGTGCTCCGACTGCTTCGCCAGGGCGACCGCTTCGTCGAAGTCTTTCACCCGCACAAGCGGAAGGCAGGGCATCATCTGTTCTTCCTGAACGAAGGGGTGGTCGGCCTCCGTTTCCGCAAAAACCACCTCCGTCCGGTCCGGGGCACGGGTGCCGGCGGCTT
>CAZVQJ010000012.1:0-31877 GCA_964629165.1 uncultured Puniceicoccaceae bacterium | reverse complement strand
GATTCGCGTTGTCTTCCCGATCGCGATCACAAGAGCGACACCGGCCACGCCCGTTACGGTGGCGCCCGCGAGCAGGCCGGGGAGGTATTTTCCGGTGCCGCCCGCCGACACCATCAGGATGAAGAGGATGCCGATGCCGGGCAGGCAGGCGTGGGAGAGCGCATCGCCGATGAGTGAACGCTTGCGCAGGAGCAGAAAGCTGCCGACGAGCCCGGAGGCGACCCCGAGGATAATCGTACTCAAGACGACGAGGCGCGTGTTGTAGTTCCGGAGCAGGAGGACTTCGAAAATGGCTCCGGAGGTGGACTCGCCGAAAGGAGACGTCAGGGCGGTTGTGAGCGTCGAAAGGACGGGGGCACTGAGATCGCGGAAACTCATCGAAGGCCGATCAGTGAATCACCTGACGGAGGGCTTCGCCTGCTTCTTCCAGAAGGGTGAGTTTTCCCCCGTAGGTATCCTGCAGATTCTCCCGGGTGAAAACTTCTGCGGTCGGCCCCGCCTTCACCACCCGCATGTTCAAAAGAATCGTCCAGTCGAAATATTGTGCCACCGTCGCGAGATCATGGTGGACGACAAGGCAGGTTTTTCCCTGTTTCCGAAGATCATGAAGAAGGGCCACAATGGCCTGCTCTGTCGCGGCATCGACGGCTGCAAACGGTTCATCCATGAAATATATCCGGGCATCCTGAGCAAGTGCCCGGGCGATGAATACGCGCTGCTGCTGGCCTCCTGAAAGCTGGCTGATCTGACGCGATGCAAGATCGGCGATCCCGACCCGGTCGAGCGCCGCACGCGCCTCTTCCTTGTGCCTCTGGTTGACTGGACGCAGCCAGCCAATGCGGCCATACAGCCCCATCGTGACAACATCCAGTGCGCTTACAGGAAAATCCCAATCGACGCTTTCCCGCTGTGGAACGTATCCCACGATCGAACGCTGTTTCCGGTAGGGCTTCCCGTAGATGCGGATGTTTCCGGATGCTTTCGGGACGAGATCGAGGCAGGCGCGAAGGAGGGTGCTCTTGCCCGCCCCGTTCGGACCGACGATGCCGACAAGCTTTCCCTCGGGGACATCAAGATCGATGTCCCAGAGCACCGGTTTCCGCTGATAGGCCACTGTCAGATCATCGATCGTGAGCGGCAGGGTGGGCGGATGCGCGGCGCGCCGATCGTTCGGTCGCCCTGGAGAATGGGTGGGAGACTGGCTCATTAAGAAGGGTGGCCTTTCATCGCCTGTCGCTCAAGCGACCCCGCATGCCTTTCTCGGGGGCGGTGCCGCCAAGAGCGCGGGCAATGGTGGTGACATTGTGGTCAATCATGCCGATGTAGGTGCCTTCGTAGGTGCCCGCTGGCCCCATCGCGTCCGAAAAAAGTTCGCCGCCCAGGACAACCGTATGGCCCTTCGCATGGGCCCCTTCGAGGAGAGCCCGCACGTTCTTGTCCGCGACCGAACTCTCCACAAAAACAGCCGGAATCTCTTGGTTGGCGACGAGAGAAACCAATTCCTCGAGATCCTGCATCCCGGCCTCGGACTCCGTGCTCAGGCCCTGGATCCCCCGCACCTCAAGACCATACGCGCGCCCCAGGTAGCTGAAGGCGTCGTGAGCGGTGACGAGAATCCGGTGGTTCTCTGGTATGGACGCCACGACCTCCCGCGCATAGGCGTCGAGCTCGGCCAGTTGTTCCTGGTAGGCCCGGGCGCGCTGGGCGTAGTCCTCGGCATGGGCTGGATCGAACGCCGACAACGCCTCCGCCACGACCGACACGACGCGTGCCCATCCCGCCACGTCCATCCAGATGTGCGGGTCATGCCGACCAGCGTCCCAACCGGCGTAGGCTTGCGCTACCGGTGGGGCTTCCGCCACCGCATGTACCGGCTTTCCCTTCTGCCGGAGTTGCACCAGCACATCGGTCATCGCTCCTTCGAGCAGGCGTCCGTTGTAAAAGATAATATCCCCTCCCCGCAGGCGCACGACGTCAGCTCGCGTGGGTTTGTAAAGATGCGGGTCCGTCCCTTCCCCGATGAGCCCGAATACGTCCCCGTGTTCGCCCACGATCTCACGGACAATGTCGGTGATCATGCCGGTTGTGGTGACAACCTCGTAGCGCTCGCCGGCGGTTCCCGGAGTCTCCACCCCTTCGCGCGGACCGCAGGCGGCAACGAGCCCACTCCAGAGGAGGAACAAGTAGCGGATTCTCCGTGTGTTCATGTGGTTCGCGACATCTCTGAGAAAAGTTTCCCTCACGGCGCCGCCCCGAGGAGGGGGAAACACCGCAAGGCCGGATGTAGCTGAGGCTACGTCAGGGATGTAGCATTGGCTACGGAAGCGGGATGTCAATGCGGGACTGGCGAGTGGCGCGCGAGCCGGTGGTCAGGTTTCGGGGGCTTCGCCGCGGAGGCGTGCGGCGAGGCGTTCGTGTACGTATTCGATGCGTGTTTTCCCGTGGGGACAAGGATTCCCCGCCTCGTCAAGATTCACAAAGACGATCCTTTCGATCTGAACGATGCGTGCGTGGCTGAGCTTGTTCCGGACTTCGCAGCGCAGGGTGAGCGAGGTGCGCCCCCACTGGACGGGTTCGATCCCAAGTTCGATGATATCGCCGAGCCGGGCGGAGGAGACGAAGTTGATTTCCGACATGAACCGGGTCACGACACGGCTGTTCTCCAGTTGCACGATGGCATAGATCGCGGCCTCTTCATCGACCCAGCGCAAGAGGCTGCCGCCGAAGAGCGTGCCATTCGGGTTGAGGTCCTCCGGCTTGATCCATTTGCGCGTATGAAAGTTCATCGGGGACTCAACGTGGCGGGAATGGCGGTCGTCACAAGGCGAGAGATCGGGACCTGCGGCAGCACCCGGTGAACTCCCTCGGTCAGTATGGGAGGTTTGCGGGCGATCTAGTGGGCCTAACAGCCTAGAGTGGAATGACTTTTGGAATCGAGCGGCGGCAACTTTGTGTAAAAGCCGGAGGCAACCAACCGATTTGAGAGGGGGTAACGAGCCTGTGGCGGTGAAAATCGGGGAGTCACCGTCATGGCATTCTTAAAAATCCTGCGAACCCCCTCAACGACGGTGCTGACCAAGAATATTGACCTTCTGAACGCGAACTTCCGACCGATGAATATGCCCATGGTCAAGAAGTATGCAGTGAATGAAGGAAGCGCCTGATCCGCGATCGACTACCGATGCTTTCGACCAAGACCAAAGGATTCTTTATTGATCTGGGAACGTTCTCGCTCCTTTCCGCGACGACGTCCGGGTTCAATACGCCTCTCACGATTGAACGCCTTTTTGAGGCGCCGATGCAGGAGGACTGGAACGCCCTGCGCGGGCACATGGAGCCGTTGATCGGCGGCAAGGGCCAGCGTTACGTACCGACGCACTGTGCGGTGTATCCATCGAGCCGCTTCTTTCGCCGCTTCACCATTGAGTCCGCGGCCAAGGCGAAGGAGCCGAGCTTCTTTCCGAACCTCCTTGCGGACCAGATGCGGATCGATCTTTCCGCACACCTGGCGACGGTCATCAACGCCGCCGATGGATCCGAGTTCAGCCTTGAGAAGCCGATGGCGAATCAGAAGGAGGTGCTCATCGCGGGTCTCGGCAAGAAAGAGCGGGAGACCCTTCAGGCGCGGTTTGTGGATCATTCGATTTATCCATCGAGTCTGCAGCTGGGAACGCTCTCCGCTCTCGGTGGTTTGGCCTCCTACACGCACTTCAAGGGTCTCGACCGGCCAACGCTGCTTCTCGAGATCACTCCGGAGGATGCCAATCTCTTCATTATCTCGAAGCAGCAGATCGATGTCTGCCGCCCGATCCCGTATGGGCTCAATGTGATGTTCCCGCTCATCCAGAAGGAGCTGGGACTGAAGGACGAAGCGTCCGCGAAGAAGCTCTTCTTTTCGAACACCTTCGATTTTACGGAGATGGGTGGAACGCTCCTGCGGAAGATGCTCAAGGAACTCCAGGCCTCGACCGGGTTCTATGAGGTGCAGACGGGGCAGACCATCGGTCAGCTCTTTGTCACGTTGCTTCCGAAAAACCTCGGTTGGATCGAGACGGTCCTGAGCCGTAGCCTTGGCGTGCCTGTATTGCACATTGATTACGAGCCGTGGCTGGAAAGCCGGCAGATCCACGGGGGTGCCGACGTACAGCTTGCGAACCTGGACAACCGCTGGTTTGGGCTGATCAGCCTGATTGGTCAACACGGAGGACGTAAAGATGGCGCTAAGGAAAAGTAAGAGGGCAGAGCACCCGCTCTGGCGCCCGGATTTCCGGGACCCTGATTCGCTTCCGGACGTCAAGGTGATCCGGACCGATTTTCTCTTCAATGTGATCTCCGTCACGCTGGCGTGCGCCCTTCTCGGATTTCTCGCCTTCCGCGAATACCGGTCGGTGGAACTGTTGAGTTCGATCGAAGATGTCGCGGCCAATATCGCGTCAAATGAGCGCCTCGACCGCGAAAGCGTGCGTCTGAGCAGGGAGTTTCAACGCCACGAGGCCCCGATGACGGAATTTCTGCGATTCCACAATGTGCCGGTCACGCCGGAACACCTGTTTACTGATCTCGTCGGTTCGCAGCCCGAGGTGATCGTCCTCGAAAGTGTCAACTTCAGTGGCGCCTCGACCGGCAAGGGCGCAAAAAAACGCGCGCTCTACACGCTGGTGCTTTCCGGCACGGTGGTGAACTCCACGGACAGCCCGGCTCCCCAAATCATCACCGACTATCGTTCCGCCTTGTCCGAACTGCCATCCTTGGCGCCCTACGTGGAAAGTTCGGAACTGTCCGGCTTCAGCCGCAACGAGGTCCTCAACGTTTTCAACTTTACGATCCGGCTGTCACTCCGCGACGAAGCCAGTGGTCCCCAGTCCTAACTACGCGCAATCATGGCAGATTATTCCATGTTGAAACGGATCCTGACGAAGCTTCGCCAGTATCCCGTCGCGATTGCCGCCCTTGGCTTCGCAGCAATCATTGCCGTTACGATCACGGTTCGTTCTTCGACCCTCAGCGAGCTTGAGCACGCCCTCGAAGATCGTGAGCGGGAGTGGAGCCGGGTGAGCAACAACCTCAAACGCGCCCGCGATCTCGAGGCTCATCTCGAACAGATCACGGAAGCGAACGAGGCTGTTGGCAAACGATTGATGGATCCTTCCGAGGTCGCCATCAACCACGACTATTTCTATCAGCTCGAACGTGCCGCGGGCGTGCGCCTGACCACGCTCAACCAAGGAGGGGTGGTTCCGACGAGAGGAAGCAACATTGCGGGCATCGAAGAGTTCAAGCAGTATCAACTGGTGGGATACACGATCGCGCTCGAAGGCGAATTCACGAATGTCGTCGCGTTCCTCAACCAGCTCCGGAACGGGCACTATTTCGCGCGGATCAGCGCATTTACTGCAAACCGTGCCCGCCAGGCGGAGAGCGGAATCGTCAGTGCGAATCTGCAAGTTCAAATCCTCGGAATACCCCATGAAAGCTAAGTCTGTCCTCTCCCTGCTCGTCCTTGGAGGGTTTCCTCTCGCCCTGGCGGCCCAGAACCTTGTCTCCCTTCCGGAGAAGCGCGAAACGCTGCTCGCGGGGATCGACGCTGTCCTCCATCCGCCGGCGATCGACATCGCAACGGCCACCGTCGCACGTGCGAATCCGTTTGCGGCGGTCGAACATGTCGTCGTGGCGAACGAGCCGGAGGGACCGGCGAGCGTGCGGGATCTCTCGGCCAACGATCGCCTGCCTGATCCGGTTGCTTTGCAGGCGGCTTCCGCCAATTTCCGTCCGGCCGGTTCCATTATTGGAAACACCCGCCGTGTTCTCCGGCTCGCGAACGGCGAGATGCTAGACGAGGGCAAAGGCTTCCGGGCCACCATCCGGGGTAGGGAGTATTTTATACAGATCGAGCGTATTACGGTTGATGGATACGTCCTGCGTTTGGGCGACGCCCAGCTGGAACGCTCATTTCTCGATCTCAACACGACAAACGGAGCGATCAGGAGTTCCTCCGGCCAGTCACCAGAATCCTAAATCCAAACATTCCCCTGATCACTTCCAAGAGGCACCCAATATGAAACATCGGACCATTACTTTACTGATTGCGCTTGGCGTCACGAGCCTGGGTCACGCGCAGGATCCTTCCACGCTCGATTCCAGAGAACCCGGCCCGGTATCAAGGCCGGGGATTGCGGAGGCCGTGGCGACCATTCAGGCGGTTGACGAGCAATACGAAGCCCGCGAAACGGAAGTTCTCGGCATCGCCGGAGATCCGGATCGCAGCGTCGAGGAGGCATCCCTCGTCACCGATGTGAGCTGGCGCACCGATGGGGAAAGCAGCGATGATGGCGGGGAACTTTTCGCCGATGCGGAACCGCAGGGGGACCTGTCAGTGCCCGGTGCGACAATGCGCGAGGAACGGACCGAACCGGATCTGCCCGACGCCGTCAGCGTACCCGCCATCGGCAACAGCGAAGTTCAGCTCGACTACGGGGACAGCGGCGAAACGACGGTCCTCACGCGGGGAGCGGACACCATCTCCGTTGATTTCCCGGACGAAGACGTCCGCACGATCATCCGCAATGTTTCCGATCTCTACGAGTTGAACGTCGTGATTCCGCAGTCCCTCGTGGGCAGCGTGAGCCTGAAGCTGCGCAATGTAAGCTGGCGGCAGGTCTTCGATGTTGTGCTTGAACCGTTGAACTATACCTGGGTCGAGGACGGCAATATCATCAAGATCAAGAGCCTCGACGAGTTGATGATGGAGCCGGTTTCCACCCGCGTCTACATCATCAATTTTGCAACCGCAGGAGAACTCCAGTCCTCGGTCGCGCCTCTTGTCGATTCCGCCGCGGGCGGCCGCATTCAGGTCGATGTCCGCAGCAACGCTCTCGTTATCACGGAACGCCCCTCGCGGATGAACGACATCCAGGCGATCATCGAGCGTCTCGACCGGCCGACCGATCAGGTCATGATCGAATCCAAGTTTGTCGAGGTCACGCGACGCGATGAAAAGAACCTCGGCATCAACTGGTCCGCGCTCAATGGATACGAAATTTCCGCGGGCCCCTTCGAGCGTGAATATTCATCGGAAAAGGGGAGCATCCGCACGAACAACCGGGAGCGCGCCACCGGCCATGATGGTCCCTCCGTCATCGACAGCGAGCTTGGAGAATCGATCTTCGAAGGCATCCGCGACTCGACCAATCTCGATACCGCGGTGTTCAATGCGGCCGCCTTCAATGTGATTCTGAGCGCCCTCGAGAACAACAATGAAGTCGAGCTGGTTTCCAACCCGACCGTGGTGACGATGAACAACACCGCCGCGCAGATCAACATCGGCGAAGAATTCCCGATTCCGGCTTACAACTACAACGAGGAGCGGGGAACCTTCGAGGTGAGCGGCTTTGACTACAAGCCGATCGGAATCCTCCTCAACGTCACCCCTCAGGTAAACAGTGCCGGCTTCATCAATCTCGCGATCGCCCCCGAGATCAGCAGCCGGACCGGTGAGGTCGAGTTTGGCGGTGCCGGGGGTGCTTCGATCCCGATCATCACGACCCGCAAGACCGAAAGCACGGTGACGATCAAGAGTGGTTTCACCTTGGCCATCGGCGGGCTCATGGAGCGGCGGACGGGAAAGACCGAAAACAAAGTTCCCGTTCTCGGCAACATTCCGGTGATGGGTCGGCTCTTCCGGAACAATTCGGACACCCTCGATGCCCGGAACCTGATCATTTTCATCACGGCCAAAGTCCTCAACCCGGACGGCAGTACCTATGAGGATGTTTTCTCGAAACGCGCCTTGAACGAGATGGGCATCAGCGATCGGGATGTCCCCGGCTACACCCCGCCGGCGACCGAAGAGGCCCTTTACGAGCGCCTCCGGACGGAACGTGAAAGCCTCGAGCTGCTGAAGGCAGAGTCGGACCTGAAGCATCAGCTTCAACTCATCGACCAGTTGCGCGAGGAGGTCCGCAAGGCCGAAGACGCCCGCGAAACGAAGGCGATGCAATAGTCCACGCCGCCTCGACGCTCGATCTCGAGCTGCCTTTCAACGCGCCTCCGTTCGGGAAATCCGGGCCGGGGGCGCTTTCTTTTCCCTTGCGCCGGAGGGGCCTCGCGGCACCCTCGTCGCTTTTCTCGAATTCGTCGCATTTGGCTTATGAAGCGCACTCACAACTGCAACGCCCTGACAACAGAGCACGTCGGGCAGACGGTGACCCTCGCCGGGTGGCTCGACTCCATCCGCGACCATGGCGGGATCAATTTTGCGGACCTGCGGGACCGCGAAGGTCTCACCCAGATCGTCTTTGATCCTCATGACCAGAGTTACGCCCGTGAACTGGCGCGCCTTCGGCCGGAATCCGTCATTGCGGTGCGAGGGGAGGTCCGGGCGCGTGAACCGAATGAAGTGAACGGACGGATCGCGACCGGAGCGATCGAGGTGCGCGCGACAGAACTGGTCATCCACAACCTTTCCGAAACGCCGCCGTTTCCGCTCGAGGATGACAAGGCCCAGCGCGTCAATGAGGACCTCCGCCTGCAATACCGCTTCCTCGATCTGCGGCGCCCCAGCATGTATCGCAACCTGCTCCTCCGGAGCAAGGCCGCCAAGGCGACCCGGGATTTTCTCGACGACGAGGGTTTTCTCGAAATCGAAACGCCCTACCTTTTCAAGAGCACTCCGGAAGGCGCCCGCGAATTCCTCGTGCCGAGTCGACTGAACCCCGGAAACTTCTATGCCCTCGCGCAAAGTCCGCAGCAGTACAAGCAGATGCTGATGGTCGCGGGGGTCGAGAAATACTACCAGCTTGCCCGCTGCTTTCGCGACGAGGATCTGCGGGCAGACCGCCAGCCGGAGTTCACGCAGATCGATCTCGAGATGTCGTTCATCGATCGCGAAGACATGTACGCGCTGATTGAGGGGATGATGAAGCGCATCTGGAAGGATGTCCTCGGGGTGGACCTTCCGACTCCTTTCCCGCGCCTGTCCTATCATGACGCGATGAACCGCTATGGCGTCGATAAACCGGATACCCGTTTTGGTCTCGAACTCGTCGATCTCAGCGATCGGTTCGCGCAAAGCGACTTCAAGGTCTTTTCCGGTGCCGTGAGCAGCGGAGGCGTCGTCAAGGCAATCAACGCAAAAGGCCTCGCCGACGCCACCCAGGGCGAGATCCGCGATCTGGAGAATACGGCCAAGGCGCTCGGGGCAAAAGGCCTCGCTTTCATCCGGGTGAATGCCGACGGCGAATGGAAATCCCCTATCCTGAAATTCTTCAGCGAAGAGGAGAAAGCCTCTCTGATCGAGATGCTGGGAATCGAGAGTGGTGACCTTGTTCTCTTTGCGGCGACGGAATGGGAACGTGCCTGCGCCATTCTGGGTCGCATCCGTCTCGACGCGGCCAAGCTGCTCCGATCGCGCGGGCGGCTGGAAATCCCCGACGATCAATACAATTTCCTCTGGGTGATCGAGTTTCCGCTCATGCTCTTCGATGAGGATGAAGGCCGCTACGTGTCCGCTCACCATCCGTTCACTTCACCGGTGCCGGAGGACGTGGAGCTGCTGGATTCGGATCCGAAGGCGGTGCGGGGCCAGCATTATGACTGTGTCCTCAATGGCTGGGAGATCGCCGGAGGCTCGATCCGTATCCATCAACCGGATTTGCAGAAGAAGGTCTTCGAGGACATTCTCCGGATCCCCGCCGAGGTGGTGTCCGACCGTTTTGGATACATGTTGAACGCCTTTCGCTATGGTGCGCCTCCCCATGGAGGCATCGCGGTGGGTTTCGACCGCCTCGTGTCCCTCCTCGCAAAACGTCCTTACATCCGCGATCTCATTGCCTTTCCGAAAACCCAGAAGGGACAGGATCTCATGACCCATGCGCCCGGGCCTGCGTCGCCCAGGCAATTGCGGGATCTGTATATCGAAAGCATCGAGCTGGATACGGTGAAAACAGAGAAATAGGCGACCGGCGTATCCGTTCTAAATTTTCCTTTTATCCCGGTGAACGCAGCGGTGTTCACCGGGTTGTTTTTGGTCGGATGCCACGGTCTGGAGAGAGAGGCCGGGAGCCTCCCGCCGGTGGCCAAATTTGATCAATCATTTCTTTCGAAGAAAGATTCGCACAGAAATCTCCATCGATGAAAATGAGGATTTGTCAGTGTTCTCGGCCCGATGTGGCCAGGTTTGAAAAAGATGAGGCCGGAGTAAAGGGGCGCTGGCATGTCCGGTGCTGACGGCCTTCAACCGGCAAACGTCTTGCCGGACCTCATTGATCAAGCCATGAAAAATACACTGTGGGACAAGTTCTTTAGGCGGCTGCTTCTCGGCGGCTGCCTCCTCTGCATGCCGGCGCTCTTGCACGCCCAGGAAGGTGCCGACGACGCCGTCGAGTCAGTGGCCGACAACATCCATGCCTACACCGCGGCTTACGGTGGCGCGGAAGCCGACGAAGCCTATGTCGCGCTGCAGGAGAAGTACGGCGTCACCTTTGACTTTTTCACGGTCAGTAACCTGTGGGTGCTCATCGCCGCCGGTCTCGTCCTTCTGATGCACCTCGGTTTCTCGACCCTCGAGTCGGGGCTCACGCAATCGAAGAACACCGTGAATGTGCTCTTCAAGAACGTCTTCATCCTCTGCATGGGCGTGCTCACCTATGCCCTGATGGGCTTCAATACGATGTATCCGGGAAGCGACTGGTTGATCCCGGATATCCTCGCCCTGAAGGGGCCGATCCTGGAATCGGACTACGGGGGCACCGATTTTTCCTATGGAGGGACCAGCCTCGCCATGACTGGCTGGGCCGACTTCATTTTCCAAGCGGTCTTTGCAGCGACCGCCGCAACGATTGTCTCGGGAGCGGTCGCCGAACGAATCAAGCTGCCCGCCTTCATGGTGATCGGAACGGTCCTTGTCGCAGTAGCGTATCCGATTTCCGGATCGTGGAAGTGGGGCGGCGGCTGGCTCGATGACCTCGGCTTTTACGATTTCGCGGGATCCACGATGGTCCATGCTTTCGGAGGCTTCGCGGCTCTCGCGGCCGTCATCGTCCTCGGACCGCGCAGCGGCAAATATCTCTCCGGAGGCAGGATCCGGCCCATCCTCGGCCACAGCATGCCGCTTGCGACGATCGGGGTGTTCCTGCTCTTTCTCGGATGGTTTGGATTCAATGGGGGCTCTGTTCTCTCCGCTGATCCGGAAGCGGTCTCGTTTGTCTTTGTCACGACCGCCTTGGCGGGGGCCGCCGGTGGCATGGCTTCGATCGCGGTCTCCTGGGGCGTTCTGAAGAAGCCAGACCTTTCAATGGCCCTCAACGGCATCCTGGCAGGATTGGTCGGGATCACTGCGGGCGCCGATTCGGTTGGCGTCTGGAGCGCCGCCCTGATCGGCCTGATCGCGGGGGTCCTTGTCGTCGGATCGATCATCTTCTTTGACAAGTTCAGGATTGATGATCCCGTCGGAGCGATATCGGTCCACGGAGTCTGCGGTATCTGGGGCACCCTTGCGGTCGGACTGTTTGGAGAATACTCTGTCCTCACTCAACTCACGGGGGCGATCGCAGTGTCCCTCTTTGCATTCGTTGCCTCCTTTATCCTCTGTATGATCGTGAAATCCACCATGGGCATCCGCGTCAGCGAAGAAGAGGAGTTTGGTGGCCTCGACATCGGAGAACACGGGCAGGAAGCCTATCCTGACTTCACGATCGCGACGAAGAGCTAATCCAAGCTTGCGAACTTTATCCTCTAAATCCTAATTAATAGGAGATTCCCCATGAAATTAGTTAAAGCTATCATCAAGCCTTTTAAACTCGAAGAAGTTAAGGAAGCGCTCGCCGAGGTGGGCGTCGAAGGCATGACAGTCACAGAAGTGAAGGGTTTCGGGCGCCAGAAGGGCCATACCGAGATCTATCGCGGGAGTGAATACACGGTTGATTTTCTTCCCAAGGTGATGATCGATGTCGCGGTCGGTGATGATCTTGTGAAGGCGACTGTCGATGCGATCAAGAATGCCGCAAAAACCGGCAAGATCGGCGACGGCAAGATCTTCGTCATCCCCTTGGAGGACGCCGTTCGTATCCGCACGGACGAGAGCGGCGAAGGCGCCGTCTAAGGTCGACTGCACGTTTTTCGAGACCCCTTGGATCCAAGCCGTATCCGAGGGGTTTCCCTTTGTACGACTTCCCGTCGGGCCTCCGCTTGCGTAACGAGGCGGCCCATCCACGCGCCGGGATTCGCTGCGGCGCTGGCAGCGCTCCCGGAGGTTATGGCTCCTTGTCCTGCCGGATCCGTCTGCGGGCGAAGGATGGCGGCGACTCAGGATCGGAAGGCGCGGGTCAGTCGGCGCCAGAAGGGAGCGAGGTTTTCCGGGGGGCCGGACCAGACGGCGTGGTATCCCTTGTCGACGAGGGCGGGTGAGGCGAGAAGCGTGCGGACGGAATCCTCGTTGAGCGCATCGGGTCCCTCGGCGAGGAGCTTTTCGAGCGATGCGATTTGCTCCTCCGTCGTTTCCGTCGGCTCATTCTGTCTGTACTCAAGAGCCACGTGGAGGGCATTGAGAAAGGGGTCAGCGAAAACGAGGGCATGGCCGGCATGCGGGCGTCTGGCCAGTTTGCGGCTCGTCGCGGCGCGGTGGCGAGGCAGCTCCCGGAGGATCTCTGGCGGATCGGTCTCTTCGGGCGTGGCGAGGACGCGATGCTCGCGCAGGCGGGCTCCGAGGAAGGCGGAGGCGAGCAGGTAAGCCGTTACCGGAGCGAGGGTGAGCGGGAGCATGACGGGGACGAGCCACCAGAAGAAGATGGCGTCATAGAACCGCGCGATGGTGGCCCAGGCGATCCCGAGCACACTGAGCGGGAAATACTCCGCGACTGCGCGGGGAAACGAATACCCGCCGCCCGTCCGGTTCTGGGCGCCCCAGCCAACCCGGGCACCAAAGATGATTCCGAGGATCTGCGTGGTGTGGCGGACCATGAGGATTGGCGCGATGAAGGCGGAGGCGAGCGTCTCGAGAAGCACGCTACCGCTCATGCGGACGAATCCTCCGTATTTGGCCGCCCGCTCGGCGAGGACCGCATCGACGATCGAAAGGATCTTTGGAAGATAGAGGACGACGCCGGTGAAAGCGAGAATGACCGCGCCGTGGGCGGGGAGGCTCAGGTTGTCGAGTTCGCGGGTGAAGCCACTGACGGGAACGAGCGTCAGGCCGGAGCGCGCAAAATTGATCACGACGAGGGTTGAGACGATGAGAAATGCGAACCAGAGCATGGAGCCGAGGTAAGCCATGATCCCGTTGAAAAAGTGCAGGCGATTGGTGACCGTGAAGTCGCGGGCGAAAAGGAGCCAGCTGTGTTGGAGGTTGCCTTGGCACCAGCGGCGGTCCCGCTGCAGACTTTCGCTCAATTGCGGGGGACCTTCTTCAAAGCTGCCCTCGAGATCCGGGGCCAGCCAGACCTCGTAACCGGCGCGTCGCATGAGGGCGGCCTCGACAAAATCATGGCTCAGGATCTTCCCTCCAATCGGCTCATGCCCCGGAAGATCGGGAAGATCGCAATGATCGATGAAAGGTTTCACCCGGATAATCGCATTGTGGCCCCAGTAGTTGCCCTCGGAAAGCTGCCAGAAATTCAAGCCTGCGAGAAAGATCTGCGAATAGAGCCGACTGGCGAACTGCTGCAAACGCGCATAGACGGTGGTGCCCCCGAACAATCCCGGCGCTGACTGGAGCAAGCCGACCTGGGGTTGCTGTTCCATGACCGCGACCATCGTCTCGAGCGTATCGGCGCTCATGATGCTGTCCGCGTCATAGATCACCATGTAGCGGTAGCGGGCGCCCCATGCGCGCAGAAAGCCGCTGATGTTCCCGGCCTTCTTGTTCTCGTTGTTTCGCCGGTGGCGGTAATGGATACGCGGGAACGCGTTCAATTCCCGGCAGAGTTGTTGCCAGGCGACTTCCTCTGCGATCCAACGGTTGGGATCGCGGGTATCACTGAGGACAAAAAAGTCATAGCGATCGAGCACTCCGGCCGCTTCGAGGGCCTCGTAGGTTGCCCGCAAGTTTCCGAACACCGCCGTTACATCCTCGTTATAGATCGGAAAGAGAATGGCCGTTGCCGCATCCGGACTGATCGGTTTTGAGCGGTCGAGACGCTCTGTGATCATGATATGCTCCGGTGTGCGCCGTCGCATGAGGAAACCGAAGAGGGCGGTGCAGAAACCGAAACTGATGTGGGAGAAGAGAGCCGCGTGAAGAACGAGGAGGAGGTATTTCAGCCCATAGAGGTCTGTGCGCCAGAGGAAGTCGGCAAAGAGCAGGATGCCCGTCCCCGCGGTCAGGATAAATACACTGCCGAAGGCGAGGCGGTGCTGGGAGCGCTGCTTGGGCGAGATCGGGTTTTCGAGCGGTGCCGCTTCGGTGGGGGCGTCTGGCGATCCGTTCATCGGGAGGCGTAGAAGAGCACGACGAAGGCGCTGGCGAGGAGGCACCAGATGAGAACGGTGCGGAAGCGCGGATACTTCTCCAACTGGCGCAATGCGAGATCGGCGGCCTTGGGGATGGCACCGAGTTCAAGAGGGCGCGCGCTCATGTGAGCCCGGCTGAACTCGGGACCCGTGAGCGAGTATTGCTGGCGCAACGAGTCTGCGAAACCAGGGGGCCAGGGAGGGTCGCTGAGGAACGCGTGTTGCCACTGGTGGGGCATATTCATGAGGAGAAGCGCGAGGCGCCCGCGCCGGGAGATGGCCTCCGTCGCCTCGCCGTCGTTGAGTTCGAGGACGGAGCGCAGCCAGTGCGTCACCATCGTCTCGATTTCCTCCCCCGCGATGCGGGCGGGTGATTGCCCACGATCCCGGATCCACCGCTGCTCGGTGCGCGCCATGACTTCGGACACTTTCCGCGAAAGGACGAGCTTGTTGCGGATGCCGAGTGCCGCCAAGTAGGCTTCGACCCGAGTCCAGGCATCGTCCCAGGCGGCAAGTTCAGCTTCGGCCAGCTCTACGGGTTCAGAACTGTTCGCTCGCATCACGGAGTCCACCTGTATTTCCAGGTTTCGCTGAGGCGATTGCCATGAAGCGAGAGATGGGCCGAAAGGTGGGCTCCGGCGGGGCTTTCGGGCTGGCGCACGCGGAGGGTCATTCTCCAGGAATCGTTAAAGGGATTCTTGCGGACCTGCTGCCAGACGATCTCGGTTCCGTCGGCTTGTGCGATCGCTTCGATGGGCTCCACTTCCGCCGTTTCGCCGAGTTGTGTGCTGGCGAAATCCACAACGAATTCGATCAGCTCGGGGTTGTGGATGCTCTTTCCAGTCCGCGTTGCGATGACGGCTCCGATGGAGGGCAGGGGGTGCGGGCCGAAGTGGAGTTCGTAGTCGAACTCGAATATCTCTCCGGGAGCGGGGTGTTCGGCCGGTTCCCAGAGGAGTGCGATGTTGTCCATGTATTCGTCCCGGGTCGTGATCTCGAGCAGTCGCAGGTGCCCGGCCTGCATGCCGCGACCCGGGATCACCCATGCCCCCGGCCGCAGGTGATAGGCGGCTTCGATATCCTGATAGTGGGCATAGATGCGGTCCCGCTGGACGAGGCCGAAGAGATCGAGATTGTCTCCGGGGAGCACATCCACGCGTATCCTCGGGGGATTATCGAGCGGACGCCAGGAATGTTCGCCGTTGGCAATCGTGAGGAGACCATCGGAGTCGTGCACTTCCGGTCGGAAATCCGGGGGTGGTTGGAGGGTGTTCTCGCCAAACCAGAACATCGAAGAAAACGGGGCGAGACCGAGCACGTCCACTTCCTTGCGGAGGATGATGCGTGCCCGCACCTTGAACCGGGCGGTTGCACCGGGGGTGATGATGAATTCGTAGGCGCCGGCGACACTGGGGCTGTCGAGGAGGGCGTAGACCGTCAGGTCGGTGGCACCGGGGACGGGTTTTCCGAGCCAGAAGGCGACAAACTCGGGGAACTCTTCGCCGGCCGGTGCGCCCATATTGATGGCGAGGCCTCGGGCGGAGAGACCATATTGCAGGCCTCTTCCCACCGCCCGGAAGTAGCTGGCGCCAAGAAAAGCCACGAATTCGTCGAAAACGCCCGTCCGGTTGAACTGGCTGCGAACGCGAAAGCCGGCGTAGTCCAGCGTACGGGGAATCTGGGCCGCGAGATCGGGGCGTTGT
Organism: uncultured Puniceicoccaceae bacterium; assembly: GCA_964629165.1. Taxonomy (GTDB): domain Bacteria; phylum Verrucomicrobiota; class Verrucomicrobiia; order Opitutales; family Oceanipulchritudinaceae; genus CAWVVV01. Next base: position 15,732 of record CAZVQJ010000012.1, on the reverse strand, counting down.
CCGTAGTCGAAGAGGGCGGTGGCAAAGCGGATGCGCTGTTCGTGTGTCTGCGTGAACTCGTGGACGCTGACGGTCTTGTTGAAGTGGTAGCCAGGGTGGAAGAGCTCCACGCGGAAGGGCAGGCTCTCCTCGCTCCAGAGCGCCTGGGGCGTCTTGAAGCGAATATCGCGATATTCGTCGTAGGTCAGGTTGCTGAGGAAATCGGGCGTCCGCCGGCCTTCCTCCTGATAGGGCGCCGCTGCCCGGTTGATGGCCAGCGTGGTGACATGGTCGAAGTCGACCGTGACGCGGTTGGCGGCTTCGGTCGTTTGGCATCCGCTGATCAACACGGCGACCGTGACAGCGATTGAAGTGAAAGCGATCTTCATGACTTTGGTGGACAGCAATCCGTTCACGCGGGCAATCTTGTGGGTGCTGCTCATCCTTGCAAGGACCGGGCCAATATCGGAAAAGGGAACTGACTCCCGTGACTCGGGTCTCGCGCGACAGGATGCCTCCTCACCGATAGCCGATGCATTCGATGCGGAGGGCACGGGCCCGGTCGAGCAGAAAGGGTCGGTCGAGCATGATCGTTCGATCCGCTTCGAGAGCGACCGTTGTGATGCCTGCTTCTGCCATCTTCAGGAGAGTGTTCTCGCCAAAAACCGGCCAATCGAAATGGACGTTCTGTGTGGGTTTGCTCGTTTTGACGAAGATCAGCTGGTCGGTCTTGTATTTGTTTGCGCGGGCAAGCATGTCGTCGGTCCCTTCAAAAGCTTCCACCGCGAGCACGGTTCCTTTTCGCACGACGACGCCTTGCCCGATATCGAGTTGTGCAACGGCCCGTGCCATGCGGACACCAAACTCCACTTGGGAGGGGTCGGCGATCTGCCGGTCGGCTGTCATGAGACCCTCGACCGCGAGATGGTTGTCCATGAAGGAGCGGGCATCGACGACTTCGACACCGACTTTCTTCACTTCGTCCACGATGCTGCCAAAGATCGTTTCGGCGTTTCGCTCCTTCAGTCGCGCGAGCATGGCGACGGCCTTCAGATCGGGAGTGAGGTCGCGAAAGAGACGCCCCGGCGTAATCTGCCCGACGAACAACGCGTAACGAGCATCGACGCGTTTCAGCGCCCTGAGCATCTTTCCGATCTGGCCGACCTTGATCCGGGCGCGCTCCCTTTCGGGGAAGCTGTCGTAGAGATCCTCCCGCGTTTCCCCTTCAAATGCGATCAGCCGCACCGGCACCTGCGCGGCCCGCATCGCCTTGATCGCGAGCACGGGATAATCCTGCTGACCTGCGATGACCGCGACCGGCGCGGTCGGATCAAAGTCGGGAGGAAGAAATCTGGAAGGAGGTGCTGCCATGCCGGACGATGCCTCAGTTGGCGACGACATTGAGGATTTTGCCGGGCACATAGATGACCTTGCGGATCGTCTTGCCCTCGAGGTGGCTGGCAAAACGCGGCTGCTTCCGGGCCTCCTCCATCACCTCCGCCTCGGTCGCCTCAGGGCTGGCAAGCAGTTCGTCACGCGGTTTCCCATTGATGAGCAAGCCGAGGGCCACCCGATCGGTGGTGAGGAGGCTCTCGTCGAACCCGGGCCAGGGGGCCGCGGCGACAGAGCCGGATCCCCCCAGGCGGGACCAGAGTTCTTCCGCAATGTGCGGGGCAAAGGGCGCCAGGAGCTGGGCAAACGCCTTGGCGCTGTCGCGATGCCAGTTCTCCGCCTTGCCCACCTGGTTGATGAATACCATCATGGCAGAGATCGCGGTGTTGAACCGGATCGCTTCGATATCCTCGGTCACCTTGCGGATGGTTTCATGGAGCGCCCGCAGGAGAGCCGGATCTTCCGCGCCATTGTCGCGAATTTTGGAGGAAAGTTGTTCGGTCTCTCCGGTGAACTCGCGCCAGACTTTCTTGAGAAACCGCGAGGCACCTTCGATCCCTTTGCTCTGCCATGGCTTCATGTCCTCGAGAGGCCCCATGAACATGAGGTAGGTCCGGAAAGCATCGGCGCCGTGCGTGGCGATAAAATCATCCGGGTTTACGACATTGCCGCGGCTTTTCGACATCTTCTCGCCGTCTTCGCCGAGGATGATGCCCTGGTGAAAGAGCTTGGTGAACGGTTCGGGGTCGGTGACCACGCCGATATCAACGAGAAACTGATGCCAGAACCGGGCGTAGAGAAGGTGAAGGACGGCGTGCTCCTTGCCGCCCATATAGAAATCCGGCACGCCCCAGTAGTCGCGCTTGTCCGGATCGATCAGGGCGGCGCGGTTGTGCGGGTCGATATACCGCAGGTAATACCAGCAGCTTCCCGCCCATTGGGGCATCGTGTTCGTTTCACGTGCCGCCTCGACCCAGACCGATTTGCCGGCGGGGCCGTCTCCATCGACGCGTATATTGGTGAGGAAACGCTGGCGCGGCATCGTTTCACCCGTTTCGAGGTTGAAAAAGACCTGTGTCCATTCGGTCAGGTTGGCGAGAGGACTCTGGCCGTCGCCCGCCGGTTTGTAGGTGTCGGTCGGGGGCAGCTCCACGGGCAACCGACCCTCCGGGACGGGGAGCGCATAGAGGGCGCGCCCATCGTCCGTCCGGTAGCAGACAGGCTCCGACGGCAGCCATGCGGACACGGCGGAGGAGGCATCGGCCGCCTTTCGATAGGCATCCTCGTCCACCCAGACAATCGGAAATGGTTCGCCCCAATAGCGCTGACGGCTGAAGAGCCAGTCGCGCAAACGGTAGTTTACCTTGGGCTGCCCGCGTTGCTGCTCCTCCAGCCAGCGGATCATGGCCGCCTTTGCCTCGGCCATGCCGAGACCGTTCAGAAAGTCGCTGTTGATGGCAGGGCCGTCGCCGGTATAGGCCTTGCCTTTGAAATCCTCCGGTGGCTGGACCGTGCGAATGATCGGAAGGTCGAACTTTTCGGCGAATTCCCAATCGCGCTCATCCTGGCCGGGCACCGCCATGATCGCGCCGGTGCCGTAGCTCGTGAGGACGTAGTCGGCAATCCAGATGGGGATGCGCTCACCGGTGACGGGATGCCGGCAATGGCTTCCCGTGAAGACGCCGGATTTGTCTTTTGCGAGGTCGGTGCGGTCGAGATCGCTCTTGCCGGCGGCGGTAGCCACGTAGCGTTCCACGGCCGCGCGCTGCTCCTCCTTCGTGATCTCTCTGACAAGGGGATGTTCCGGAGCGAGTACCATGTAGGTGACGCCAAAAAGCGTATCCGGCCGGGTGGTGTAGACGCGGAGAGACGCTTCGGCACCATCGATCGGGAAATCGATTTCGGCACCGGTGCTCCGGCCGATCCAGTTCGCCTGCTGGGTTTTCGTCGATTCCGGCCAATCGAGGGTTTCGAGGCCGTCGAGGAGTCTGTCGGCGTAGGCGGTGATGCGCAGCACCCATTGACGGAGGCGTCGGCGTTCGACGGGGTGTCTTCCGACTTCGCTCTTCCCGTCGATCACTTCTTCATTTGCGAGGACGGTGCCGAGGGCCGGGCACCAGTTCACCGGGCGTTCGTCAATATAAGCAAGGCCGTGCTTGAAGAGCTGCAGGAAAATCCACTGCGTCCAGCGATAGTAGTGCGGGTCCGTCGTGTTGACCTCGCGGGACCAGTCGATGCCGAAGCCCAACGCGCGCAGTTGCTTGCGGAAGTTGTCGATGTTGCGGGCGGTCGTCAGCGTGGGGTGCGTGCCCGTCTTGACCGCATACTGCTCGGCCGGAAGCCCGAAGGCATCCCAACCCATCGGATGGAGGACGTTGTATCCGCGCGCGAGCTTGTACCGGCCGATGATGTCCGTGCCCGTGAAGTTCTCCGCGTGCCCGGCATGAAGTCCGGCACCGCTCGGGTAGGGGAACATCTCGAGAATGTAGTATTTCGGCTTTTCCGACTGGTCAGGAGCCTCGAAGGTCCGATTCTGTTCCCAGTATTGCTGCCAGGTGGCCTCAATTCGGGTGTATTCGTACTGCTTGCATTGGGTAGCCATCGAAAATGTATGAAAGAGGCGAAACTGATGTGACGTCTTGTCCCCGTCAATGAAGCAACCCAACTCCTTTTTCCGGTTCATCACCGTCCTTGCCGTCGTCTTCGCCGGCACGCTTTTTTCCGGTTGCCAAACTCCTCCTGCGTCCACCGACCTGACACAGGTTCGGGAAGATGCTTTCCGGAACCTTCTCGACGCCGTGGTGCGGATCGATGTGCGCGAGGCGACTTATGAGGCGGGCTCCAAACGGACCAGCCGTGGCGTTGGAAGCGGTGTTATTGTGACGGCGGAGGGGCATGTGCTCACAAATGCTCATGTCGTCGGCCCGATGGTGGAAGAGATCGTTGTGACCCTCGCGAACCTGGAACGTGTCGATGCAAAATTCGTCGGCTGGGACCACTGGACGGATCTCGCGCTCATTCAACTGGATCTGGAAGATCTGGAACGGCGGGGGCTTGCCTTTTCGGTGGCGGGATTCGGATCTTCGAGTGCGCTCCACGCCGGTGCTCCGGTCTATGCGGTGGGCACTCCAAACGGACTCACCCGGACGGTCACGAAGGGAATCATTTCGAATCCGACGCGCTATTTTGCCGCGACGTCGCAGATCCGGGGATATGAAACGGGTTACTTCAACAACTGGCTTCAGACGGATGCCGCGATCAATCCGGGCAACAGCGGCGGTCCGCTGGTGACGGAGAACGGCCGCGTCATCGGGATCAACACGCGCAGCTATCTGGGCGCGAACAACCTTTCCTTTGCCGTGCCCGCGGATATCGCGCGTTCGGTCATGACCACCCTCTTGCGCGATGGCGAAGTGCGCCGGAGCTATATCGGGATCCGGCTCGCACCCCTGCAGGACCTCGAGGAGTTCTTTGGCCTCGAAGCGAATCGGGGGGTGCTTATCGATTCGGTGGATCCCGGGTCTCCTGCGAGCGAAGCCGGGCTGCGGCCGGGCGATATTCTCCTCGGGATCGACGAAGATGCCGTGGACGGGCGTTTTCCCGAACAGCTGCCCTCGATTCTCAACCGGATCGCGGGATATTCGATCGGGGCGGAGGTGGCGCTGCGGATTCGACGGGGGGGAGCGGAGGAATCGCTCGTCGTAGGGACGGAGTTGTTGGAGAGCCGCGTGGGCGAACAATTCGCGTTCGAGTCCTGGGGGCTGAGCGTTCAGGAAGTAAGCCGGGCGATCGCCCGGGAACGAAAATTCGAGAGCGCCGACGGCGTGCTCGTGATCGGTCTGCAACGAGCCTTTCCCGCCGACATCGCGGGACTGCATCGGGGCGATGTCATCATTGCGGCGAATCGCGAGCCGATCGGAGATCTCGAGGACCTTCGGACCGTCTATTCCGGCTACGTCGAAGCGCCCGATCGCGTCCTCCTCGAGGTGCGTCGTCGGCACGAGGTCTCGCTCGTTGTCCTCAAACCGTGAGGCTCCGACATACCGGTCAGGTGAAGAGGCTATTGACGCGGTTGCGAGGGCGGAAGATGCTTTTCTTTGATGCGGACTGATCTCGACGACAGCCTCTCGTGGTACGCCCTCCGGGCGGCTCCGAAAAAGGAACATATTGCGGCGACGGTCCTTCAACGGGAGGCCGGGCTGGATGCCTTCTGTCCGCGTATCCGATTCTTGAAACGGACCAGGCGCGGACGGGTCCAGTTTGTGGAGGCACTCTTTCCCGGCTACCTCTTCGTCCGCGCGGATCTTGAGGTCTCCTACCGCCGTTTGCTCGCGACAAACGGTGTAACGGGCATCGTCTCGTATGGGCAGGTGGTTCCGCGCGTCCCGGATTCCTTTATCGAGGAGCTGCGGACGGGGTTGGAGGAGGATATTCGCGAGGTGCCGGAAGCGGCCATCTGTCCGGGCCAGAAGGTAACGATCGTGGAAGGGCCGTTCGCAAATTGGCAGGCGATCGTGGCCGGACTCGTGCCCGCCCGGCAGCGCGTCGCACTCCTCCTTGATATCCTCGGGCGAACCCTCGCAGTGGAAATTTCGCACGAGAGCCTCCTCGTCGAAAATGATACTGTCCCTCAGCACCGCTACGGGGGCTGACGTGCCGGGGCCGCCGTCCGCTCAGCGCTGGCGACGCATCCATTTTTCCTCGAAAAAGCGGCGTTCGAGGGCGTCGGGAGTTTTGAGCGAACGCCGGACCCAAAGATCGCGCAGGACGACGGATTCTTCAGGGCTGAGTTTCCAGTGGTCTCCCCCTCTTCGCAGGCGGCGGGTGAGCTCGGCGAGACAGATCGCCACGCTGACCGAGATATTGTAACTTTGGGTGAATCCGAACATCGGAATCGTCACGGCTTCGTCTGCGAGTTCGAGTGCGGTCGGCGAGAGGCCTTCGTCTTCGGTCCCGAAGACGAGCGCGAATGGCCTTTCGATCGAGAGTTCTTCGAGGGGCCGGGCATCGTCCCGCAGGCGGGTGGCGACGATGCGGTATCCCTGCTCCCGGAGTTCGCGCAGGCATGTTGGCGTGTTGTCGGATCCCGGTGCCCGATGCCGGTGCAGCGTCATCCATTTCGAGGAACCGAGGGAAATGTCGCGGTTCGGGGTGAAACGGTGGTAGTTCTCGATCACGTGGAGGTGTTGCACGCCGAGGCATTCGCAGGTGCGCATGACGGCGCTCGCGTTATGCGGCTGGTAGAGGTCTTCGAGGACAACGCGAATAAAGGAGGTGCGCGCGTTGAGCACACCCTCGATCTTGCGCCGCCGCTCATCCGTCAGAAAAGACTCGAGGAAGGCGAGCAGTTCGGGGTCTGGGAGCGGTTCCTGCACCCCGTCAGCCAGCCATCCACGGATCGTCGGGCCAAGGTCAAAAACGAGGCCGCTCTTTCATTCGAGGGGATTCCGGTCGATTTGCAGCAGGGAGAGCTTGTGAGGGGGCCCGGATTCACCTTTGGTGAACGGGAGGGCTTTCCGGGGCCACTAAGAATGCAAGAGATGGTAGTGAAAGAATTTCATCAGCGCCGGCGGCGCTCCTTTTTGATCGGTCTCATCGCGGTCCTCGCAGGCGGATTGGGGAGGGCGGCGGCTCCGGCCGAAATATTTCCTCTCGAGGACGTCCGGGCGGGGCAGACGGGGGTCTGGCGCACGGTCGTTGCAGGGACCGAAATCCGGGAATTCGAGCTCCGGATCCTCGGGGTTGTGGAACATTTTGCAGGGCCCCGGCAACCCGTCATCATTGCGGAGGCGTTGGATGCGGAGAATATCCTGAGCGGTCCGGTTGCAGGGATGAGCGGCAGCCCGGTCTATATCGACGGGCGCATTCTCGGAGCCTATGCGTATGGCTATCAATGGCCGAAGGAGCAGGCCATTATCGGCATCACGCCGATCGAGCAGATGTTGGAGATTCTTGAGTTTTCACAGGAAGAGGGAAGTGTCACGGCCCGCACCGGACGGCGCGAGGCACCCCGGTTTGCGCGCTCGGAAAGGGCGAATGCCCCCGGCCTCCCGCAACTGCAACCAGTCCCTACACCGCTCATGCTCGGGGGTTTCTCCGAGCGGACGATTGGACCGTTCCGTGAAGAACTGGAGACACTTGGCTTTGCCCCCTCGGCTGCACCGGCCGGAGCGGGAGACGATATTTCGCTCATCCTGCAACCGGGCGCACCGGTTGCCGGTGTCCTCATGACCGGGGATTTCCAGGCGGCCGCGACCGGTACGATTACGTGGACCGATGGCGAACGCCTCCTCGCCTTCGGACATCCGTTCCTGCAGGCCGGCGCCATCGACATGCCATTGGCCGGCGCCGACATCATCACGATTGTGCGGGGGCTGCAGAGCTCGTTCAAACTTGCCAACATCGGCCCGCCGGAGGGGCGTCTCTTTCAGGACCGGTTGACCGGGATTGCGGGGACTCGTGGCGAGCCCCCGCCGATGACCCGCTTGCGGTTGCGCATGACGCCCGCTCAGGGGGAATCGATCGAGTATGCCGCAGATCTCTGGCCGCATCCGCGGTTTGTTCCTCTGCTCGCCGCAATGTCCGTTTTGCAGAGCGCGGACCAGACGCTTCACCGGGAGGACGAGCAGACTTTCCAGCTCGATGGGACGGTCACCCTCGCGAATGGCGAGGTCCTCCAGATCTCCCGGCAGAAGACAGGTCCCGGTGCCAGTCTCGGGATCGCCTACGACGTCCTTTTCAGCCTACAGGATCTCATGGACAACCCGTTTGAGCCGCTCGAAATCACGGACCTCGATCTGCAGGTGAATGCGCGGCTCGGATTCGCCGCCAAATCGCTTCGCCAGGTACAGCTGGGGGACGCCAGCCCCCGCGCGGGATCCTCGTTGCCGCTGATCCTGCGCCTCCACGGGTATCGGGGCCTGGAAGAAACGGTCGCTCTCGAGGTGCCGCTGCCCGGGGATCTCCGCGCGGGACAAACGATTGAACTGACGGTCACGGACGCCGCCGGGGCAAACGCGTTGATCGGGGCCGGGCGCCGCACCGCAGACAGTGTCGGTGACGTCCTTGAACGCTGGCATGAAAACCGTCCGGAAGGCTTCGCCTATGTGTTCCTGACGACCGGCCATTCCCTGCCGGAAATGAGCGGTCAGCGGTTACCGGAGCTGCCTCCGTCGATTCGGGCGTCCCTCGGCAGCCGTGAAACAGACTTTGTCGTGGCCTCTGGCGGAAAACATATCCGTTGGGAAACACGGGTTCCCATCGATGGCGTGTTTTCCGGCAATCACACGATTTCTTTGATACTCCAATAGCATGCGGATCTCGCTTTTCCTCCTTCTCGCCTCCGGTCTCGTTTCGACCGCGCAGGCCGTGCAAACCGGTGTTCTTGTCGACGAAGGCTACAGCGACCTGTTCAAGGGCGAGCTGACGAACGTATCCCTCAGTCACCGTGGCGAGTTGACGAGTGCGCCGGGGCTGGTTCAGATCGCCAGTCTCGACGAGCCGGCGATCTGGGCTGTCGCCACCCATCCGCAGGGCGGATTTGTGGTGGGAACCGGAAACGCGGGCAAGGTGCTGCGTGTTTCCACGGACGGCGCAGTCGAGGAGTTGTTTGCGCCGGATTCCATTCTCGCCCGTGGCCTGGTGGTGGATGAGAACGGCGACATCTATGTCGGGACCTCCCCCAACGGCGCGATTTATCGGCTGCCGGCGGAAGGCGGCAAACCACAGATCCATTTCGATCCGGAGGATCTGTATATATGGGATCTGGCGATCGAGGAAGGGGCCCTCTGGATCACGACCGGCTTTCCCGCCCGCCTCCTTCGCCTGCCCTTGCATGCGGGCGATGACGTGGAGGCGGAAGAGTGGTTCCGCGCGAAGGATGATCACCTGATGTCGATGCGTCGCCGCGGAGACGAATGGCTGGTGGGATCGAGTTCCCGGGGTATCCTCTACGCGGTCAAAAGCCCGCAGGAGGCGAGAGCGCTGTTCAAGGCCAATGAAAAGGAGATCCGCGCCATTGGATTGGGAGAAAATGACTCCATTCTACTCTCGACCTTTTCCGATACAGGGGGCTCCGACAGGCTCACGCCCTCGGACGAATTGCCCCCCCTCGTGGTGAGCGCTTCCGCGGGTTCTTCCGGTAGTGAAAGCTCCTCGAGAGCGAAGACGTCTCCCCAGCACGGCCGCGGTCTCCTCATCCGCATTGACGCCGAGGGCATCGCGCAGGCCGAGTGGCGTTCCGGAGAAGGGGGCATCTTCGCCCTTGCCCCGATCGATCCTTCCCTGTGGCTGCTCGGCTTTAGCCGCGAAGGTAAACTCTTTGGATTCTCGGACCGCCATCATTGGGAACTCCTTCACCAGATGCCGCGGGGTGGCGAAATCAGCGAGATTGTTCCCGCACCGACGGGGGAGAGCGGTTTCTACGTCTTCACCAGCAATCCGGCGGTTGTCTATCGGCTGGGGGGGGCGGCTCGGGAGGAGAGCCGGTTTCAGTCGCGGGTTCTCGATGCCCGGCAATCCGGGCGATGGGGTCGGATGGAAACCACGTTTGCACGCCCGGGAGAGGTCCTTGTCGAGACCCGTAGCGGGTTTACCGACGAGCCGGATTCCACCTGGAGCGGTTGGGACGCGCTGGAAGACGGCATGATCACGAGCCCGGCATCACGATTCCTCCAGTATCGACTCACCTTCCCGGCCGGATCCGAGGCAAGTTTCCTGCGCACACGGGTGTTTCACGCGCTGCCGAACGTCGCGCCGGTGATCGTCGAGGTCCGGGTCCTGAATTTCGGAGTGGAGGTTCGGACCCCGTCCGCTTCGAGCCCTCTGTTTGACTTTTCGGCCGCGTTCCAGGCGTCTGCGATGGAGATGCTCGGGGATACTAGCCGCACGCGCATCCAGCTCGAACGACGCTCCGAAGGAAGTCTCCGGACAATCGTCTGGCGGGCGAGTGATCCCAACGGGGACGGGCTTACCTTTGACGTTTCATTGCGGAAAGCGGGCGCGCGTGAATGGACCGTGCTGGCGCGGCAGCTGACCGAGCCCGCCTTCGTCTTCAATAGTGCCGGGATGGAACCGGGCTACTATCAAGCCAGGGTATTGGCCAGTGATGAGGTGTCGAACAGCCCGGAAGACGCGCAAACGACGGAATTTGTGAGTGATTTGGTTCTCGTTGACGCCTCCTCGCCCATCATGCATACGGTAGAGAATGACGATAATCGCCTGCTGATCGTGGAGGTGGACGGGGGCGTCAGCCGTCTAGTCGCCGCTCAAATCATCATTGATGGCGGGGAACCGGTCCGCCTGAGGCCGACCGACGGGCTCTTCGATTCGCCCCGCGAGCGCTTTGAGTACCGTCTTCCCGACGACGCGCAGGGTCCCATCTCGGTCATCTTTGAAGTCCTCGACGAATCGGGGAATCAGGCGGCACACGTCATCCGCGTCCCCGCATCCTGACCAGAGGGTTTAAACCTTGACGGCGGTTTGCAGGTTCGGTCTTTTCGACGATTCCCGCTTATCAGCGTGTAATCCCGTATTTATGGCAGATTCTGATACCGTTCAAGTCGAAGGCAAGATCGTTGCGGTGCTTCCTGGCACGATGTTCCGCGTGGAGCTCCCCAACGGGCACCAGGTGCTCGCTCACATCTCCGGCAAATTGCGCAAGCATTTCATCAAGATCACGGTCGGCGATATGGTGAAAATGGAGATGACTCCGCAGGATCTCGACAAGGCACGCATCGTTTACCGCCTGCGCAACGCGCAACGCGCCGGGAACGCGCCGATCCGGAGCTACGGCCCGCGGAAGCGTCGGTAACACCTGATGGCTTTTCGGCTGCGAGAAAAACATCTTCAGACTTGCGGAATCGCGGGCTGGGTCTTTTACATGTGTATCTAGCCTCAAAAACTCAACAAAGATAAAGCCATGAGTCTGCTCGCCTCGAACATCATTGAAACCGTGGGGAACACCCCGCTGGTTAAACTGAACCGGATTGCGGCGGATGTGCCCGCAACGATCTATCTCAAGTGCGAGTGGTTCAATCCGTTGGCGAGCGTGAAGGACCGTATTGCGAAGGCCATGATCGAGACGGCCGAAGCGGAGGGGAAACTGAAACCCGGCTCCATTGTGATCGAGCCGACATCGGGCAACACCGGCATCGGGCTCGCCTTCGTCTGTGCGGCAAAAGGTTACCGCTGCATCCTGACGATGCCGGAAACGATGTCGATGGAACGCCGCATCCTGCTGGGGATGCTCGGCGCGGAGATCGTTCTGACACCGGGGCCGAAGGGCATGCCCGGGGCGATCGCGAAGGCGAAGCAACTCCTTGAGGAGCACGGCGACCAGGGATACAATCCGTCACAGTTTGAGAATCCGGCCAATCCGGAAGTGCACCGCCGCACAACAGCGGAGGAAATCTGGCAGGCCACGGGCGGAAAGATCGATGCCTTTGTCGCGGGTATTGGCACCGGTGGGACGATCACGGGAGTGGGTGAAGTGATCAAGTCACGGAAGAGCGACTTCAAGGTCTTTGCGGTGGAACCGGAAGCCAGTGCGGTCATCTCCGGTGGGCAGCCCGGTCCGCACAAGATCCAGGGCATCGGTGCCGGGTTCATTCCGAAAAACTGTAACACCGCCGTGATTGACGAAGTCGTGAAGGTTTCGAACGAAGATGCCTTTGCGACCGCCCAGAAGGTTTCGCAGACCGATGGTCTCGGGGTGGGGATTTCGAGTGGTGCCAATATCTGGGCTGCCCTCGAAGTTGCGAGGCGCCCGGAATTCGCCGGGAAGACAATTGTCACGGTCGGCTTCAGTCCGAGCGAACGCTATCTGAGCACGCCGCTGGCCGCCGCAATCCGTGAGAAGGTGGCGAACCTCGAGGTGGCACCGTTGTAGGAGAATTTTCAAGATCGCGGGAGGTCCCCGCTCTGTCGCTCAACTAGAAAACTGCCGCCGCCCGGTGAAAGCCGGGCGGTTTTTTTGTCGATGAAATCTTTGCAGGTGGGGGAACGTCTCTTAGGATGTGGCGTGTTCCCTTTTCGGATTGTCTATCGCTCGAAGATTGCGGCGGCACCGGCGACTGTTTTTGCATGGCATACCCGGCGGGGGGCGATGGAGCGACTGCTTCCCCCTTGGCAGGGTTCCCGGGTCATGCTGGCTCCGGATGAACTTGCGGACGGCACACAAGCGGTCATCCGGGCGCGCCTCGGTCCGGTGCGGCGCACGTGGGTGGCGGAACATTTCGATGTCCGCGCGGGGGAGGGGTTTTCGGATCGGCAGCTGCTGGGGCCTTTCTCCGCATGGACGCATCACCACCGTTTTCTTCCTGCGGGATCTGCGGGGGCCTGCGAAATGGAGGATGAAATCTCGTTCCGGCTGCCGCTGGGGCCGCTCGGGAGGAAGCTGGGAAGTCGCGCGGTGCGTCGTCAGCTGGATCGACTGTTTGTTTATCGGCACGCCGTTGTGCAGGGGGACGCGGAGAGATACTGGAGGCAACCGGCTGTTCCATCTCGCGGGACAATTCTGATCACCGGGCACACCGGTTTGATCGGGAGCGGCCTGGTGCCGCTTCTGCGTTCGCTTGGTTACGTCGTCCGTGGACTGACCCGAAATCCCTCACAAACGGGTGAATTTCGCTGGCAGCCGAGCTGCGGAGAAATTGACCGTCATGCGCTCGAAGGGGTCGATGCGGTCATTCATCTGGCCGGCGCCAATGTGGCCGGGGGGCGCTGGAGCCAGGGGCGGCGACGGTTGATTCTCGAAAGCAGGGAAGACTCGACCCGTCTTATCGCGGAAACAATGGCGCGGATGAAGGTGCCTCCGCGGGTTCTTGTCAGCGTCTCGGGAGCCAACAGCTATCCGCTCGATGGTCGGCCGCACGATGAAACGGGCGATCGCGGGAGCGGATTCCTGGGCGGGGTGTGTGAGGTCTGGGAAAGCAGCGCAGACGCCGCTCGAAGAGCGGGCATTCGTGTCGTGCATCCACGGATCAGCGTGGTCCTGAGCCCGGCGGGAGGCGCGTTGGCAAAGATGTTGCCCGCCTACCGGGCTGGACTGGGCGGTCCGATCGGAAGCGGAGACCGGATGTTCAGCTGGATCGGGATGGATGACCTCCTCGATGTCCTTGTGGAGGCGGTGGAAAACGAGCATCTCGAGGGCCCGCTGAACGCGACAGCCCCGGAAGCGTTGCCGCAGCGCGCCTTTGCTCAAACCCTCGCCCGGGTCCTCAAGAAACCGTCTTTTGTGAAAATCCCGGAACAGGCACTGCGCGCGGCGTTGGGGGGCCCGATGGCCGAGGAAACTCTCCTCGCGAACCTGAACGTGGTCCCGGGCAAACTCCAAGCGCTGGGTTTCCGATGGCGCCATCCTGAGCTCGAATCCGCGCTTCGGCACCTCCTCGGGCGTCCGAAGGAATCCACCATCGCGGCTTTGCAGAGGAGTGACCGGGACACCGCCGAGGCTGGGGCAACCTCCGATCTTGCGGGTGAGAACTGAACGTCGATCATGGTCGGGATGCGAGCGGTTCTACAGCGCGTTTCGAGAGCTTCGGTGGCGGTCGATGGTGAGGTGACAGCCACCATCGGATGCGGGCTTGTCGTGTTTCTCGGTGTGCGGCAGGAGGACCAGGTGCACGATGCGGAGTGGTTGGCCCGGAAGATCCCGCATGTCCGCTGCTTTGAGTGTCCCGAAGGCCGGATGAATCGAAGTGTTGCGGTGGTTCAGGGTGAGATCCTTGTCATCAGCCAGTTCACGCTCTACGGAATACTCCGCAAGGGAACGCGACCTTCCTTCAACCGGGCGGCTTCGCCGTCGGTCGCAGCACCGCTTTATGAGACCTTTCTGCGAGCTCTCGAAACCGAATTGGGCAGGCCGGTCGGCCGGGGTGTGTTTGGTGCGATGATGAAGATCGAGGTGTCAAACGACGGGCCCGTGACCCTGATCCTCGATACGCACGAGAAGGATTTCTGATGAGTCTGGATTGGTTACAGCCTGAGCGGGATGCCTTGTCGGTGGCCCGCGATCTCCTTGGCGCCAACCTCTGCCGGGTGATGCCGGACGGCACGACGATTTCGTGGCCGGTGACGGAGGTGGAAGCCTACATCGGTCCGGAAGACAAGGCCTGTCATGCGGCCGCGGGGCGCACCCGGCGGACCGAGGTCCTCTACGGGCCGCCGGGCATCTGGTATGTCTACCTCTGCTACGGCATCCATTGGCTCGCCAATCTGGTGACGGGACCGGAGGGGAGTGCGGCCGCGGTGTTGTTGCGAGGGGCCGGACCGGTGGCAGGCCCCGGACGGCTGACACGTCAGCTCGAAGTGACCGGAGCCGAAAACGGGATGCCCGCCGCGTCGGAATCAGCCTTCTGGATCGCACCCGGTGTCGGCGTGCGGGAGGCGGACATTGATCGGCTTCCCCGAGTCGGTGTGGATTACGCCGGTCCTCTCTGGAGCGCCAAACCCTATCGTCTCATCTGGAGGACTGCATGGGCGGGGAAACTTCGGAAACGTGCATGAGAATGAAATCGAAGGTCCCCGCGGAAAACCAAGTTCGCTTATCACGTTACGGTTGGTTGTCTCGACGGAGAGCTTTGGCGAAGAGGACCGGGTTCGGGGGCAGGAAACACTTTTTCGCTTGCGCCAAGGGATCCCGGAAGGCTTATTGAGACATATTTTTCAATAAGGAAACAGCCATGGGTAAGAGTTTATTCGAAAAAGTTTGGGAAGCGCACGCCGTGCAGGAGTTGGCAAACGGGCAGACGCAGCTTCTGATTGGAACCCACCTCATTCATGAAGTGACGAGCCCGCAGGCTTTCGGCATGCTCCGGGAGCGTGGCATCCCGGTGAAGTTTCCGCAGCGGACCTTTGCAACGGTTGACCACATCGTACCGACCAACGAGTTGGTGGAACCCTACAGTGATCCGCTTGCGCAGGAGATGATCTTGGAGCTGCGGAAGAACTGTGAGGAGCATGGCATCACGTTTTTTGACACCAATACCGGAAAACAGGGCATCGTGCACGTGGTTGGTCCGGAGCAGGGGATCACCCAGCCGGGAACAACGATCGCCTGTGGTGACAGCCATACGAGCACCCACGGTGCGTTCGGCGCGATCGGCTTCGGGATCGGCACGAGCCAGGTGCGGGATGTTCTCGCCACCCAGACGATGGCGATCGGTCGCCTCAAGGTCCGCCGTATCAACGTCGATGGAGAACTCTCTCCAGGCGTTTACGCGAAGGACGTGATTCTGCACATCATTCGCCAGCTGGGCGTCAATGGCGGGACCGGATTTGCCTACGAGTACGGCGGCGAGGTGTTTGACCGTTTCACGATGGAAGAGCGCATGACGGTCTGCAACATGTCGATCGAAGGAG
>CAZVQJ010000011.1:0-32730 GCA_964629165.1 uncultured Puniceicoccaceae bacterium | reverse complement strand
CGGCAGAGAGGTTTCGAGAAACCGTTGCCTGCCATCCTTCGAGGTGGTGCATGGCAGCAGCGCTTGAGTAGACGTTCATCGTGGCCCGATGAAGCTTTGCTTGTGCCTAGTTATATAATTCACTTATGCTCAAGCACTTCAAAGCAAATCCCTCCTTCCCCACCACGCGCTCCGGGAAGCCCTTTCCGGTTGGTGCGGAAAAATCATCCACCAGCATCCCGCCCACATACAGCCGGCGGCAGGATCAGGGAGCAGGCGAGACCGCGGAAGCTGGCGTGAAACCACGGAGCGAGGCATCGTCGGCTTCCCGGACGAGCAGTTCCGCGCGCGGATGGAAGACCGCCACCATCTCGAGCAGGCGCGCAAAAAAGCGGGCTCGATCATCCGGCAGTTTGAGGCTCTCCGCCGCCAGCAATTCCCAAGCAGGCGATTTCAGGAAATCCTGTCGGACAGTCGCGACCGAATGCCCGAGACGCTCGCCTTCATACGCTTCACAAACCATCGTGGCGAGAGCGCGGATCCCGAGGGCCAGGCGGACGTCGCCCTTGCCGCGGTACTGGGAAAGATCCCGCGTATGCCATGCCTCAAGAAATTCTGAGGGCAACTGCAGCTCCGGGATCAGGGGACGCAAGGTCGATTCGAAAGCGGGCCGGTAGCGAAGCGCGACCTCGTTCGTTTCCTCGAGGAGCGTCATGCAGTAGACGCCGGGAAAGCGAAGGGCAAAGAGCCATTCCCCAAAAAATTCGAGCGCAACCGTCGCCTCCAGATTGATCGGCCGCTGTATGCGGGAGGCGATGGCGCGCGCGAGCTGGGCAGCGACCAACTGTCGCGTGGCCAGCGCACCCATCGGGAGGGGGAAGGAGGCTGCCCGAAGCTGCGACATCCAGGAGAACGTGAGCGCTGCGAGTCCTGCCTGGAAAACGCCCCATTTCACAATGAATTCGTTCAGGGATTTCACCGGCTCCCGGTTGCCGACGAGAGGATATTCCCTCAACGGAGATTCGAGCCCATCCGTTTGTCGGATCGCCCGCGCGACTGCCTCCGTATCGTTCGGCTCGAGGTAACAGAGCCAGCGCAATCCTCGCCCTAGCGCCATCCTATGGTTCGCCCACCGGCTTTCCCGGACGTTGCCGTGAACCGCCCTTTGGACGAGATGGGAAACGGTCTCACTTTGCGCAAAGGAGGCCGCAAGATCGTAGAAGACTTCCGGAACCTCCTCATGCAATCGGGCCCGCCCGGGCGGGATGGCCTCGGCGGGCGGAAGCGTCGGAACCGGGCTGCCGGACTCAGCAGATTGCGCCGTCGTCAGCTCCCTCGCCCGCTGCTCGAGCCGGTGGTGGATGCGTCGGGCGACCATGTCGAGCATCCGCACTGCGGCGACACTCTCGACCCATTCACCTTCCCGGAAGGCGGTCACGATCTCCTTGATAATGTGCAGAACGATCTGCACACCGTAGTTCTGTGCGCTGCTCCTGAGCTCGTTCAGGAGGGAAATAAAGTCGGCTTCCTTGGACGGAGACAGGAGCGTAAGAAGCGCCTCAGCGGTGGATTTCAGCTGTTTTTCAATATCCGCCAAGCCCGCATAATACTCTTTTTCGGTCACCTGCAGGCGTTCGACGACCTGCCGCACGGGCGCAAAATCGTCGCCATTCCAGGCAGTCTTTTCGGCCTTCTCGATTTCCACTGCGAGGACATCCCACGCATAGGGTTTCGTGCGGATGTTCTGGACGCCCAGCTGGACATAGCGGGAAACCGAATTCCGATCCCCTGCCGCGGTGTAGACGAGAACCGGCAACTTCTTGTAATAAAAGTGCTTGCGGATCTCCTGAAGCAGTTCCCAGCCGTAGCGGCTGCCAATCCGGTTATCGAGGATGACGAGCGCAAACTCCGGCCAGTCAAAGATCCGTTCACGCGCGGCCGCCAGTGTCTCGGCTTCGCTGACGACGTGGCCGGCTTTCTTCAAAAGGAGGCTCAAGAGCCGGGCAGACGCCCGATCATCTTCAACGATTAGAATATTGGCCATGCGGGATGCTAATGGGTATCGACCCAATACGCGCTCCCTTTACAAAAAATTGGGGTTTATTCGTCAGCTGACCGCAGAAGATCATCGGTCCTTTCGGCAAATTCGAAAGCGACCACCCGCCCGTCTCCCAGTTCCACCTGCACAACCTTGGTATTCACATCGAGCGCCAGCTCCGCGTAGCTCTCGCCCGCCACCGAGTCGAGATACCCCAATCGCTTTCCGGGCCCGACGATATCCTCGTAGTCGGCCTCATTTACATACTCATCGAGCATGAACTGGTGTGCGGCGGCGACAAACAGCCGCAGGTTATTTTCCACCAGTTCCTCCTGTGAATCCGCGCGCACCTGGTCGAGCGACGCTGGCAGGAGGCGCCACACGAGCAATCCCGCCACAATCAGTGCGAGGGGCAGAAAGACCAGCAAAAGCCGGCTGCACTGCTCCTGCCGGGAGGAGGCACTACCGCGCTCCGACCGGAGTGGTTCTGGCAGAATCTCGGCCATTGACGGTAAGGTCTCTTGCGCCGCTCTGGTCGGCAAGCCGATTCACACGGCCACGGATGCCCCGAACAAACCGATCCGTACGCGACCATTAGCCGTCCCGTCGTTGCGGTGGCTCTTCCCCTTCCGGGACAAACACGAGGACGAATCCATTGATGCAGAAACGCTGGTCCTTGGGCGTGTTGAATCCCTCTCCCGTAAAGAGGTGTCCCAAATGCCCATCACAATGTGCACACACCACTTCCGTCCGGACCATGCCAAGACTGCGGTCCTCGTGGAGTTTCACCGTATCGATCTGCGCGGGATCGTAAAATGACGGCCATCCGCAGTGGGAATCGAACTTGTGGGCGGAGGAGAAGAGCAGGGTCCCACAGCCCGCACAGTAATAGTCGCCCGTGCCCTGCTGCATGAACTGGGTATAGACGTCTCCGAAAGGCCGTTCCGTGCCCGCCTCGCGAAGAATGCGATATTGCTCCGGGGTGAGGCGCTCACGCCACTCCGCCTCGGAGAGTTTCTCAGGCTGATCCATGCGTTCGGGTTGTTGAGCAATTTCTTCCATGGGAGACGTCAATCGTTCGGGTGTGGCCGCGCATGCGGTGATGAACACGCTGCCGAAAAGGGCGGCAAGGAGAGAACCATACCCAAGGCGCGGCGCAATTTTCATACCCTCTGATAGCACTCAATCCGGGAGAAGACAATGAAAACGGCTGCATCGTCGTCGACGATCGAATCCGAGGGAATAAACCGGGGCTCCCGCGCTTCCGTCTGACGGCAAGCTTGCCTTCTCGTCGGTTTTCTCAACCACTTTAACGCCGTCGTGTTTCAGCGCATCCTCCAGATCCTTTCCTTCATTGCCGTCGTCAGCCCCTATTGCTGCTGCGGCGCCGAGGGGGTGTCTTTTGTGGCGAGCATGACGTTGACGGAGGAGCCACACCATTGTTGCCCTGTGGGCACCGCCGGCGAACCCGGAGACCCGCCCGCTGAATCCGGCGGCAACGATGCTCATGACTGCCCGCACGACACGAGCAATGGTTCGCTCGACTCCGCGACAGAGGTGGGCCCGCTCTTTGCCGCATTCGCTGCACCGGCCTTTACCGAGTCGGCGATGGCGGGCGGTCACGCACCGCGTTCGGCCGCCGCCCCGGACCTTCGGAACAACCCCGAAGGGCTCAAGACGGGGCCTCCGCAGCTGAACGTGCGCTTCTGCCGCCTCCTTCTCTGAAGTTGAACCTGCCGCATCCCGGCCCCAACCGCAGCCGGTTGCCCCCCAACCCTCCGGAGCCGCTCTTCGCGTCTCCCGTTGCCGAACGTTCAACTTTGGATCCGTATGCCTTCGTCCCGCTTTTTTTCCCGTAAGTTTCCCTCCCTCACCCTGATGGCAGTCTCGCTCTGCCTCGCCCGGTCGCTCGGCGCGGAGGCCGATCCGACGCCCTCGCCGAGTCTCGCCGCTATTGTCGAAACAGCCCTGCGCAACAACCGGGACCTCGATGCGTTCCGACTGCGGGTCGAGGCGGCGGATGAACGCACCCGCCAGGCACGCTCCCTCCAGAACCCCCGCGTCGGCGCCGACATCATGAGCAATCGGCATGGTTCGCTTCAACAGACATTTGCGCTGAGCCAGCAGCTGCCATGGTTCGGCACGCTGCGCGAGGCTGGCAACGCAGCTTCCTCCGAAGCGGATACCCTTCTCGCGGCCGTCGAGGTGGCCGAGCTGGCACTGATCGACGAAGTGGGCGTGACTTACCACGAACTCGCCTACGCCTCCATCAGCATCGCCCTCACCAAAGAAACCCTTGTCCTTCTGGAGAACCTCCTTCCGGTCGTCGAAGCGCGGGTTTCCGGAGGCGGAGATCTCAATGAACTGCTGAGACTCCAGGTGGAAGTGACCCGCCTGCGAGACCGCATCGAGACACTTGAGGTTGAGCGGGCGGTGTTCACCGACCGCCTGCGGGCCCTCATCAACAGTGACGCCTACGACCTCCGTTCGGTCTCACTCGATCCAGTCCCTCCCCTCGTCGAAACCGAGATCGCCCGCTGGACGCGAAGTCTCTCCGAATGGAATCCGGAGCTAGGGGTGATCCGGGCGCAAATCGAGAGTGCCGAGGCCCGGCGACGGCTCGCGCGCCTCGGCCGGTATCCCGACTTTACCGTCGGGATCAGCTACAGCCGCGCGGATGAGGGAATGCGCATGATGGGATCGGAAGACCCTTGGGCGGTTTCCTTTTCGATCAACCTTCCCATCTGGGGAACGCGCAACCGCGCCGGCGTCCGTGAAGAGGCGGCCCTCCGCGACGCCTTTGAAGCAGAACTGGAAAATCGGGAGACGGAGCTGCTCGCGGAACTTTCGACAAACGTTTCCCGGCTCCACGACAGCCATCGTCGTCTCGCTCTCTACGGCAGTGAGCTGCTCGATCTCGCCGAACAGGCCAGTGAAATCAGTCGAACCAGCTATGAAGGCGGCCGCGCAACCCTGCTCGAAGTGATCGACAGTGAGCGCACGCTGATCGACCTCCGCCTCGATTACTGGCGGGCAACCGCCGATGCCTGGCAACACCGCATCAAGATTCAGACCCTCATCAACCAACCTCTCTTTCTCTCCCGTTCCCCCTCCGCGTCATGAAATCGTTCAAAAGGCATCTCTTGACCGCTCTCGGCGCCGTCGTTGTCGGCGTCATTCTCGGTCGTATCCTGTTTTCAGCCCCTGCCGGACCACCGCCCGGCGCCACGCACACCCATGACGGGCATCCTCACGCCCCCGCCGAGGCATCGGTATGGACCTGCTCCATGCATCCCCAGATCCAGCAGTCCGCACCCGGGTCGTGCCCGATCTGTGGGATGGACCTGACGCCTCTCGAAACCGACACGGGCGCCGATGACGGACCGCGCACGCTCACGATGAGCAAGAGCGCCCGAGCCCTTGCCGACGTCGAAACCTCCGTCGTGGAGCGGCGTTTTCCTCAGGCCCGGATTCGGCTTGTCGGCACCTTGGGCTATGACGAAACACGCGTTCGCTCCCTGACCGCACGTTTTCCCGCGAGAATCGATGAACTTTTCGTGAACTTCACGGGGGTCCCCGTCCGCTCCGGTGAACACCTCGCCAAGGTGTATAGCCCCGAGCTGCTGACCGCACAGCGCGAACTGCTGACCGCTCACCGCAGCGACCCCGATAGTTCCTTCGCCCGCGCAGCCCGGGAAAAACTTCGGCTCTGGGACCTTCTTCCAGAGCAGATCGACGCGATCCTCGAACACGGTCAGGCAGCGGATGTTGTGGAACTCCGCTCTCCGATCGGTGGCGTTGTCGTCGAGCAAAACGTGAACGAAGGCGACTACGTCAGCACCGGCGAGTCCCTCTTTCGCATCGTAGATTTCTCCCAGCTCTGGCTGAAACTGGACGCTTTCGAATCCGACCTGCGATGGCTTCGCTACGGCCAGACGGTCACCTTCAGCGTCCAAAGCTTTCCCGGCGAAGAATTCGTGGGGCAAATCGTTTTCATCGAGCCCGAACTCAACCGCAGCACGCGCACCGCCGCCGTTCGAGTGAACGTATCCAATCCCGATGGGCGCCTCAAACCCGGCATGTTTGCCCGCGGAATTGTCGAAACGCACCTGGCGGCCGGAGGGGCCGTCGTCGCGGCCGAGCTAGCGGGGAAATGGGTGAGTCCAATGCATCCCGAAATCGTCAAGGACGGTCCCGGATCCTGCGATATCTGCGGCATGGATCTGGTGCCGGCGGAGGAACTTGGATACGAAGCCCTCGCAGACCGCACACCCCCTCTCGTGGTCCCCACCTCAGCCGTTCTCCGCACTGGCAAACGGGCCGTCGCCTACGTCGAACTTCGGGACCGAGAACGGCCCGCTTTCGAAGGAAGGGAGATCGTTCTCGGTCCCCGGGCGGGCGACTATTTCATCGTCCGTGAAGGCCTTTCAGAAGGAGAACACGTTGTCACAGAGGGTGCCTTCAAGATCGACAGCGCCCTGCAGATTCAGGCGAAACCCAGCATGATGAACCCCCCGGAGGAGGCTGTCGCCGCAATCGAGGTCGCGCTCGATACCGCCCTCGCCGCGAGGATTCTCCCGGCTTACTTTGACCTGCAGAACGCTCTCGCGAGCGATGACTTGGATGCCGCCCATGACGCCCTCGGAGGCATCATGGCGATCACAGGGCATGCGGGCCCTCTCCCGGATCTCATTCACACGATGCTCGCGGCGAAAGATCTCGATGAACTGCGCCGGCCACACTTCGAAACACTCTCAGATGCCCTTCGCGCCGCGGTGGAGGCGTCCCCCGGTGCCTTCGAAGAGCCGATCCTTCTGATGCACTGCCCGATGGTCTATCCCGGGCGCGGTGCCGATTGGTTACAATCCACCGAACCGCTCCGCAACCCCTACTTCGGCGCCAGCATGCTTGGCTGCGGCGAGGTCATCAGCCGGTGGAGTGATGGCAAGGCGATCGAGGCCGAGGGAGGCGCAGAGTGAGCCCATCGCCCGTCGATCCAGCGTCTTCCTCGCTCGTCTCCCGGTTGATCCGGACGTGTATCGAGAACAAGCTGCTCGTCTTCCTCGCGACCGCCACGCTCGTCTTCTGGGGAATTCTTGTCGCCCCTTTCGATTGGCAGATGGATTCGCTTCCCCGCACCCCGATCCCGGTCGATGCGATCCCGGACATCGGCGAGAACCAGCAGATTGTGTTCACGGAGTGGCCCGGCCGCTCCCCGCAGGATATCGAGGACCAGATCACCTACCCGCTGACGTCCGCGCTTCTCGGCCTCCCGGAGGTGAAAACGGTACGCAGCTTCTCGATGTTCGGGTTCTCTTCGATCTATATCATCTTCGACGAAAGAGCCGAGTTCTACTGGACCCGGAGTCGCATCCTCGAAAAGTTGAACAGTCTTCCCTCGGAGACGCTTCCTCAGGGCGTGCAACCGCAGCTGGGGCCCGACGCGACCGCCCTCGGACAGGTTTTCTGGTACACCCTCGAAGGACGCAACGCCGCCGGTGAGCCCAGCGGGGGATGGAGTCCCCAGGAGCTCCGGAGCATTCAGGACTGGAATGTGCGCAATGCCCTGCAGGGCGTCGAGGGCGTTGCCGAGGTCGCCTCGATCGGGGGGTTCGTCAAGGAGTACCAGATCGATGTCGATCCGGATGTCATGAGAATCTACGATATCTCGCTGCGGGAGGTCTTCGAGGCTGTCCGCGGCAGCAATATCGATGTCGGCGCACGCACGATCGAGATCAACCGGGCTGACTATGCCATTCGCGGCCTAGGGTTTCTCGAGAGCCTCGATGACCTTCGTCACGCGGTCGTCGCCCACCGTAATAATGTTCCCATTACGCTGGAACAAATCGCCGAGATCGAACTCGGTCCGGCACTTCGCACAGGTGCGCTGGATAAAGCCGGCGCCGAGGCGGTCGGAGGCGTCGTCGTCACGCGATACGGCGAGAATCCGCTTGCCGTGATTCAGCGCA
Organism: uncultured Puniceicoccaceae bacterium; assembly: GCA_964629165.1. Classification (GTDB taxonomy): domain Bacteria; phylum Verrucomicrobiota; class Verrucomicrobiia; order Opitutales; family Oceanipulchritudinaceae; genus CAWVVV01. The sequence continues at coordinate 24,744 of CAZVQJ010000011.1, read as the reverse complement.
TTAAGGAACGCATCACTCAGATTTCTCCCGGGCTGCCGGAAAAACTCCTCGCCGATGGCGAATCCAGCAGGGTGACGGTGATCCCGTTCTATGACCGCACCGAGCTCATACAGGAGACCTTGGGAACCCTTGAAGATGCGGTACGTCTTCAGATTCTCATCACAATCGTGGTTGTCATCGTGATGGTCCTGCACCTGCGCAGTGCAGGACTCATTTCTTCGATGCTCCCTCTCGCCGTCCTTTTTTCGTTCATTGGAATGCATCTCGCCGGCATCGATGCGAATATCGTTTCGTTGTCGGGGATTGCCATCGCGATCGGAACGATTGTGGACATGGGCGTCGTCATGATTGAGAACGTGCTCGACCACCTGGAGAAGGATCGTCTCCGGGTCGCGAGCGGCGGTGGCGAGCCCGCGTCCGCTTTCTCCATCACCCACCGTGCCTGCACCGAGGTTGGCAGTGCCGTCCTTACCGCCGTGGCCACAACGATTGTCGGATTCCTGCCGGTCTTCACGATGATCGGCGCCGAGGGCAAGTTGTTCCGCCCGCTCGCTTACACCAAAACGTTCGCCCTCATCGGCGCCATCATGGTGGCGCTCACGATTCTTCCTCCCCTTGCCCACTGGTTCATCGCGGGCCGGGCCCGCAGCGATCTCGCGCGCACGACGCTTTGGGGAGCCCTCCTTGCGACGGGATGCCTGCTCCCGATTCTGGTTCCGGCGTTCCCCTTCTGGGCCGGAGGTCTCGTGATCCTCGTGGCCAGCTTCAATCTCCTCCAGAAGCGCCTGCCCGAGCCGTTTCGTCACCGTGCGAATGTGACGGCGAACCTGCTCGTCGCGGGCGTCATTACCCTCGTTCTCGCCGCGGACTGGGCTCCCCTCGGACCGGAGCATGACTTCGCCAACGCCGCCTTTGTCCTGCTCACGGTCGGCCTTTGTCTCTCCGTTTTCCTCCTCTTCATCCGCTTCTATCCGGCACTTCTCCGAGCCGTCCTTCAGGTCCGCTGGGTATTCCTCGGAGGCGTCAGTCTGGTCCTTCTTTTTGGGGTCACCATCTGGCTGGGTTGGGGAACCGTGTTCGCGTGGGCACCCCAGTGGGCAAAGGAAACACGCGCATGGAGCACCGCTTATCACGCGGTTCCCGGCCTCAGCCAGGAGTTCATGCCACCACTCGACGAAGGGTCCTTTCTTCTCATGCCCACCACGATGCCGCACGCCTCGATCGGTGAGGTGGCGGACGTCGTCCGGAAACAGGATATGGCGATCCGCGCCATTCCCGAAGTCAAGGATGTCGTGGGGAAACTAGGACGGGTCGAGAGCCCGCTGGATCCCGCCCCGATCTCCATGATCGAAACGATCATCACCTACCATCCGGAATACCTTTCAGACGAAGCCGGACGCACCCTGACGTTCGCCTATGACCGGGAAACCGACGAATTTCAACGCGACGCACACGGGAATCTGATTCCCGATGCCGAGGGCCGCGCATTCCGCCAGTGGCGCGACTCGATCCGCAAGCCCGATGACATCTGGGATGAAATCGTTGCCGCGGCCCGTGTCCCGGGAACGACCTCAGCCCCGAAGCTACAGCCGATCGCAGCGCGCCTTGTCATGCTGCAGAGCGGCGTGCGCGCACCGATGGCCTTCAAGATCCAGGGCCCTGACCTCGAAACGATTGAGGAGGTTGCTCTCGAGGTGGAGGCCCTCCTGAAAGAGGTTCCAGCCGTCAATCCGGACACCGTTTTTGCGGACCGGGTGGTGGGCCAGCCTTACCTCGAAATCGATATCGACCGCGCCGCCATTGCCCGTTACGGCCTCCGCATCCAGATGGTTCAGGATGTCATTGAGGTGGCCCTCGGAGGAGAACCAATCACTTACACCGTGGAAGGCCGCGAGCGTTACCCCGTCCGCGTGCGCTATCTGCGCGAGTTCCGTGATTCCATTGAATCGATCGAAGGCATGCTCGTGGCGGCACCGGACGGCACCCAGATTCCCCTTCGCGAACTTGCCTCGATCGAATACGCACGCGGCCCCCAGATGATCCGGAGTGAAGATACTTTTCTCGTCGCCTACGTGATCTTCGACGGCAGGCCCGGTTTCAGCGAAATCGATGTGGTGGAGCAGGCGCAGGACTATCTTGGCCGCAAGATCCGTGACGGTTCATGGAAGCTTCCTGCAGGAGTCGCTCAGCCCATCCCCATCGGCAATTATCAGAACCAGCAGCGCGCCACCGCCACGCTGAGCGTTGTTCTGCCGCTCGCGCTGCTGCTGATCTTCGTCATTCTCTACCTGCAGTTCCGGGCGATTGGACTGACCTTGATCGTCTTTACCGGTATCGCCGTCGCGATGGCGGGCGGATTTATCTTTATCTGGCTCTATGGCCGACCCTGGTTCCTCGATGTATCCCTCTTCGGGACAAATCTGCGGGATCTCTTTCAGGTCGGCACCGTCAACCTGAGCGTCGCCGTCTGGGTGGGCTTTCTCGCCCTTTTCGGAATCGCGACAGACGATGGCGTCATCATGAGCACCTACCTCGTCCATCGTTTCCGTGCATCTCCGCCGAGAAATCGCGCGGAAATGCTCGAGCGGGTCGTCGAAGGCGCCACCCGGCGGGTCCGGCCCGCCATGATCACAAGCGCCACAACCGTCCTCGCCCTCCTCCCGATCCTGACTTCGACCGGTCGCGGCGCCGACGTCATGATTCCCATGGCCATTCCCACCTTCGGTGGCATGATGCTCGCCATCTTGACCATCTTCATCGTGCCCGTCCTTTACTCGTTGAGGGAAGATGCTCGCCGCCGTTTTGCACGGGCGGACGACTCGGCCCTCGCCGAAACCCGAACATCCGAATCATGAACATCCGATATATCCTCCTCTTCGTCTCCCTCGCCTGCGGCTCCCTCTTCGTCTCCGCGCAGGAACTCACCTCGAGCCAGGTGGACTCGCTCCTGACGCCTTATTTTTCGATCCAGGAGGCGCTCGCGGACGATGACCTCGACACGGCCAGGCAAGCCGCCTCCCGGTTTGCGGAAAACGTCGACGAACACACGCAACTCGCCGACTCCCATGCCCAGGCACGAGCCATCGCAAACGCGACGGACATCGAAGTCGCCCGGACCGCGTTCCACCGACTCTCCCAACGCCTACAGACCATTGTCGAAGAGTCAGGCGTGACGGAAGATCGGCAAGTGTTTGTCGCCTATTGCCCGATGGCCTTCGGTTACACCGGCGCCGCCTGGATGCAGCGTGACCGCACGATCGCAAACCCCTACTTTGGAGACACCATGCTGCGCTGCGGTGCCATTCAGCAGGAACTCGGAACCACCGGGAAGAACCAGCGGCCGAACCCATGAGTTTCTCTCGGCTTCGGTAAGCGCGCACGCGAACCCGCGCGTCGACGAAGACGCGCCAGCCGACCCCGTATGAGGCACACGCACCGGATGCGGCTCCTGGTTTTTACGATTGGCCCCATTTCATGTTTTCGGCGCAGGCCTGGCAGAGCCCGGCAAAGGTTTCCTCATTGATCGAAAGCCGTCGGCCTTTGAGCCAGGCAAGGCGCCAGCGCCTCTTGAGCTTTCGCCGCCCGAGGGGCAGGGGGACGAGAGATCCCGCCTGAATCTCCGAGGTGGCTACCCAGGGTGCGAGCACGGCGACCCCGAGGTTGATCTTGGCCAACTCCTTGATCGCCGCGATGCTCCCCAACTCGATAAAGCTGCGGGGCGGCGCTCCCATTGCCGCGAGATGGTTCATGATCAGCTTGAAACTCTCGCTTCGTTGGCTGTAGAGGAGGTAATCCTGATGCGCCAGCTCACTCCCAGCAGCCCGTCCCAACCGAGCCCAGGGATGTTGGGGACTGACCAGAAAGAGCATTTCGTCGGTGAAAAGTGGGCGTTCTTCGAGGTGTTCTTCGGGGCGGGTAGCGATGCGAAAGCTCAGATCCACCTCGTTCTCTTCCAACAGCTTCAATCCTTCCGGTGAATCCGCCGGTTCGACCGAGATCCGCACCCGCGGAAAACATTCCCTGAATTCACGCAGAACGGGCGGAAGGAGGTATTGGCAGGCAGTGGTACTCGCCGCAACCCGCAACCGCCCGCCGTCCCATGCCGTCAGGGATTCAAGCTCCGCCCGGGTCCCGTTCATTCTCGCAAGAATGTCCCGGGCCCGGTCATGGAGTAACTCGCCCCTTTCGGTCAGGATCAGCCGCCTTCCCAGGCGATCCACGAGTCTTCCGCCCAATTCCGTCTCCAGCGAACGCAAGCTGTGACTAACAGCCGACGGCGAGAGAAACACCCGCTTAGCCGCTTCGGTGAAGCTGAGGGTTTCGGCCAAGCTGACGAAGATCTCCAGCTGTCTCGTATCAAGGTAGTTCTTCACGGAGAATTTTGCATGGGTGGAACCCGTTCATCAGCCAGCGGCATGCCGACTGCTGTCTTTATCAGGACATTGCCGTACATCGATCCATTGCGTTCTCCCTCTCGTCCGGATCCCGGGCTACGTCTCGGGTTTATCGCTCTCGCCGATGCCGCACCGATCATTGCGGCACACGAGCTGGGCTTTTTTGAACAAGAGGGCCTGCGGGTTCTCCTGAGCCGTGAGTTGGGGTGGGCTTCGATCCGTGACAAGATCCTCTACCACGAACTCGACGCGGCTCACGCCCTCGGAGCCATGCCTTTGGCCGCGACAATGGGTGTGGGTAGCCCAACCGTTCCCTGTGTGGCGGCGGGTTTGCTCTCGGTCCACGGAAACGCGATCACGGTGGCCCAACGTCACTGGGACAGCGGCGTTCGCGACGAAGCCGATCTGGCGAACCTCATACAGCTGCGAAGCCGCACCTCCCCGATGGTTTTTGGCGTCGCCTTTCCCACCTCCTCGCACCGATTTATCCTCCGCCGCTGGCTGCGATCGATGGGAGTGGATCCCGACCGCGACGTACGTGTCGTCGTCCTGCCTCCGCCGCAGGTCTGCAGAAACCTCGCCGCAGGCACAATCGACGGCTACTGTATCGGCGAACCCTGGAACAGCCTGGCCGTGCAACGACGGGTTGGATGGATTCCCGCCGTCTCGGCAGTGCTCGCGCCGGAGCACCCAGAAAAGGTGCTGATGCTGCGGCGAGACTATATGGATGCTCACCCGGAGGTCCATGCAGCATTGATGCGCGCCCTCGACGCGGCCTCACACTTCTGCCGGGCAACGGAGAACCGGGAGCAGCTCGCCGCCCTGCTTGCGCGACCCGAGTACCTGAACTGCGCTCCGGAGATTCTCCTGCCCGCTTTCACCGGACCCTTCGATTTCGGGAACGGCCGGGTGCGCTATGTGCCGGATCTCCATCGGTTTCCAGGGCCCGGACTCAATCGCCCGGATCTATCCGCCGGCGAGTGGTTTCTCGACTGTCTCACGGATAGCGGCCTGATCGACAGCGAGGGAGCCAAGGTCGCCCGCGCACTGCTCGGCGAAGTCTATCGACCCTCCACGGTCGTGAATGCCTGACTGCGCGTCCCTCGCCTTCCCCTGATGAAAATCCGGCGCCTCACCGATCGCGCCTGACCGATCCTGCCCATCGGTTGTTCAAATTCGCCCAACCCGCCGATTCACGGGGAAAAGGCCCGCTCATGAATACGGAAGGGCACCCGATTTGCCCTTCTCTCCAATCCGCCAACGACACCGTTCGGACCGGCACATGAACCAGATTCATGAAGGGTCACAGAATTTCTCACTGTTCGATTCTGAGCAGCACCGGCGATCCGGCGCGCGGGGTGCAGTGACGGTAGGCAACGCACCGGAACCACCGGTTTTTCCGATCACAACGCCACCACCCGAAAAAACACCATGGATTATGTAAAGCCCAACGAAGTCGTCACCGCGATGACCACAGCCGGCATCGAAAAAAGTCGTCTCAGCGTGCGGGACATGCTCGTGCGGGGATTCCTTTCCGGGGCGCTCCTTGGATACGCTACAAGCCTCGCGATCACCGGCACCGTGCAAAGCGGCCTGCCGCTGATCGGCGCCCTTATTTTTCCCTGCAGCTTTGTCATCATCGTCCTGCTTGGACTCGAACTGGTCACAGGCAATTTCGCTCTTCTCCCGATGGGCCTTCGCGACCAACGCCTCAACTGGAGCTTGATCCTCCGGAACTGGGGCTGGGTCTTTGCTGGCAACCTCCTCGGCAGCCTCTTCTATGCGGGCCTCCTCTGGGTCACCCTTTCCTCCGCGGGCGCCGCAGACACCCTCGGCGCGGTCGCCTCCAGCATGACCGTCATCGCCGAGGCCAAGACGACCGCCTATCAGAACCTTGGTGGGGCCGGCATGGTCACCGTTTTCGTGAAGGCCATCCTTTGCAACTGGATGGTCTGTCTCGGTGTCGCCATGGCGATGGTGTCAAAAAGCACCATCGGCAAGATCGCGGCCACCTGGCTACCGATCTTCATCTTTTTTGCACAGGGTTTCGAGCACGCGGTGGTCAACATGTTCGTCATCCCCGCCGGCATCTTCTTCGGGGCTGATGTCAGCGTCAGCCAGTGGTGGTTGTGGAACCAGATTCCCGTCACGATTGGCAACATCGTCGGCGGAGCACTCTTCACCGGACTCGCGCTCCAGCTCACCTACGGCGCTCGCAAGGAGCCCCCTCCCGTTACCGACGCGAATCCCGGAGCTTCCGCCGCGATCACTTCCCCCCGTTCCCCCAGAACGGAGTCCGTTGCCATCGCGATCGAGTAATGATCGACCGCCTCCCAGCACCACCGTCTTTCTCCCGTCGCACTCATCGCGTATGAATCAGGCATTACAAGAATCGAGCTTTTCCGAAGAACAGAAGGAATACCTGTCGGGCTTTTTCGAGGGCCTGCGCCAGTCGATGCAGGGTCGCGATCCCAATCCTTCTCCGGAGCCCGCCACGGTCTCCGCGCCGCCTCCGGAAGTAGTCGAAAAATGGTTCGGAGTACCGGTCGATGAGGTGACGAGGGAGGAAGGCTTCAAGCGAACGGGCAGTCCATGGGAGATGTGGGACAAGATGGTCGAGTTTGCCCTCCGGAAAAGGTTCCCTGAAGGGGGTGACGTTTTTCGCTACAAATTTCACGGTCTCTTCTATGTCGCGCCAAACGAAGACTCCTTCATGCTCCGGATGCGTGTGCCAGGTTGTGTATTGACTTCGCAACAACTCCGGGGAGTGGCGGATATCGCGCAATCATGGGGCCGCGGGCACGCCGACGTCACCACCCGGGGAAACCTGCAAATTCGCGGAATCGGCCCCGAATCCACCCTCGATGTGCTCATGAAGCTCCAGGAAAGTGGTCTGACGAGCAAAGGTTCCGGTGCTGACAATGTGCGTAATATCACCGCGACACCCACCAGCGGTCTCGACCCGCAGGAGGTCTTTGACGTCAGGCCACTGGCAAAGGCGCTGCAGCACTACATTCTGAACCAGAAGGAACTCATGTCCCTCCCGCGGAAGTTCAACGTGAGCTTCGACAGCGGCGGTAGCGTGAGCACCGTGGCGGACACCAATGACATTGCCCTCCTTGCGGTCCGGGTACCGGAAAATCGAGATGTCGATGCGGGCGTCTACTTCCGGGTGCAGCTCGCCGGCACGACCGGCCATGGGGATTTTGCGCGCGAGACGGAGCTGTTGCTCAAACCGGAGGAATGCATCGCAGTCTGTGCGGCGATCCTCCGTGTGTACTCGGACAATGGAGACAGAACCAACCGCAAGCGAGCCCGCCTGAAATACCTCATCGACGACTGGGGGATCGAACGCTTCCTCGAGGAAACCGAGAAGCAGGTGGCCTTTCCGTTGCGCCGGGTGAGCAGTCAGGTCTGGACCAACCGCCATCCCGTCGTCCGTCACGGTCACATCGGAGTTTACCGGCAGAAGGAGCGCGGCATGAACTACATCGGGATCCTGCTCCCGGTCGGCCGGCTCACCGCCAAGCAGATGCGCAAACTTGCCGACTTCGCGGACCGATACGGCAACGGAGAATTGCGCACAACGGTCTGGCAGAACGTGCTGATTCCCGACATCGCGGATCGGGATGTCGATGCCGTCTGCCGCCTCATTCGCGCAATCGGACTGAACACCGATGCCTCCAGTATCACCGCCGGACTCGTCGCCTGCACCGGGAATGTCGGCTGCAAGTATGCCTCCACCGATACAAAGGGACAGGGGCTTGCGCTTGCCCGCTATCTCGACAAGCGCCTCACCATCGACCTCCCCATCAATATTCACCTCACGGGTTGTCCGAACTCCTGCGCCCAACACCACATCAGCGACATCGGGCTTCTCGGAATGAAGGTTCAGACACCCGCCGGCGACACCGTCGAAGGTTACCACGTCTTTGTCGGCGGCAGCAGTGACCAGTTTCAGGGCATCGGGCAGGCCGTTTTTCAGAATGTGCCATTCTCCGAACTCCCCGCCCTGATCGAGCATATGCTGCGACAATACCTCGCGCACCGCTCCGCCGGAGAAACCTTCACCGCCTTTTGCACCCGGCACGAGACGAAGGAACTGCAGAGGCTCTTCGACCAAAACTGATTTTCCGCCCATGACCCTCTCTTCTCTCTCATTGACGCCCGCGCCGTCCCCTCCATCCACGACGGGCATTCCTTATATCCCGGAGTCGGCTCCCTTTTCCTCCGCTCAACGCCAGTTCTTGAACGGGCTGTTGGCGGGTCTCTTCACCGCGAACGGGCACCGTACCGCTGCTGCGCCCACTCTCGCGCGGCTGCCAGTGACAATCCTTGTCGGAACCGAAAGCGGCAATGGCACCACCCTCGCCCAGAGATTCAAGAAAGCGGCGGCAAGCAAAGGACTGGCCCCGACGGTCGTCGACCTGGGAGATTTCGAACCAGAATCGATCCAGGACCTGGAGCACGTCGCCCTCATCACAAGCACACACGGCGACGGTCAGCCGCCGGAGAACGCCCATGCGTTGTATGCCTATCTCTTCAGCGAGGAAGCACCGCGATTGCATAACCTGCGCTTTTCCGTGCTCGCCCTCGGCGACCGCAACTATCCGCAGTTCTGCCAGTGTGGGCGGGATTTCGATCGGCGCCTGGAGGAACTCGGCGCCCAGCGATACCACGAGCGCATCGACTGTGATGTCGATTACGATCCCCCCTTCGCACAGTGGTTGGAAGGAGTCGTGGCGAGTCTCAGGGCCCTCGATTCTTCCTCGGTGCGGCAGAAAACCACGTCCAGGACTCCCGAAACGACGCGCCCCGGCGCCCTGCCCGCTCCGTCCAAACCTGCCGGCTATAGTCGCAGGAACCCATTCTCCGCTCAGCTCCTTAAACTGACGAGGCTCAACGCAGAAGGATCCAGCAAGGATACCCGGCATGTGGAAATCGACCTCGGTGATTCGGGTCTCGCATACGAAGCGGGAGACGCCTTGGGCGTTTTTCCCACGAATTGCCCCGCCCAGGTCCAGTCGATCCTGGATGTCCTCAATTTCGACGGCGAAGAAGCGGTTCAGACACATACTCAAGAGCGACTTCCTCTCCGATTCGTACTCATCCACCGGTACGAAATCCGCAATCTCAAGCCAGGTTTCCTTCGTCGGATGTCACAATCCCCTGGTGACGAGTCACTTCTCTCCCTCCTCGGAAGCGATGCGCCGGAGACGCTTGCACACTATATACGCGAACGGGAAATCATCGACGTCCTTCTCGATCATCCCGGTGCCATCGAATCTCCGCAGCACTTCCTTGCATGCCTCGAGCCGCTTCAACCGCGCCTCTACTCGATCGCGTCCAGCCAGAAGGCCGTCGGCAACTCCGTCCATCTGACCGTCGGGGTTGTTCGCTATGAGAGCCGCGGGCGGCAGTGCGCCGGAGTATGCTCAAACTTCTTCGCAGACCGTGCCGCCCACGAAGGACTGCAGGTCTTTGTTCAGCCCAACCGTGGCTTTCGTCTCCCGAAGGATCCGTCTACCCCCATCATCATGGTCGGTCCGGGCACCGGTCTCGCGCCCTTCCGGAGCTTTCTTCAGGAACGCGCCGCGACCGGCGCAGAGGGAGACGCCTGGCTGTTTTTTGGTGATCGCTCCTCCAAACATGACTTCATCTACCGCGATGAACTGGAAAACTTCCTTCGGTCGCGCACCCTCACCCGACTCGATACCGCTTGGTCACGGGATCAGGAGCAGAAAATCTACGTGCAGGATCGCATCCAGGAGAACGGAGCAGAGCTTTTCAACTGGCTCGAAAAAGGGGCCGTTCTCTACGTGTGCGGCGATGCCAGTCGGATGGCTCGCGATGTGGATGCAGCGCTCCGTGCGGTGATCCGCGACCACAGCGGACAAAGCGAAGAAGCCACCGCCCGCTACCTCGACAAACTCCGGGCAGAGAAGCGTTACCTGCGCGACGTCTATTGACCGGAAGGACGCTCCCACCCGCCTCCGGTATCTTTCACATACCGGAATAGGCCCGGATCTCCAGCATCGCGCGTTGGATTTCGGTCAGGGCCTGGCGAACCGCACAGCCGATGCAGTCGCTCTGCGCAATCTGGCGAATGCGTTCACGAGAACGCTCAAACTCGGCATGGCTGAACATAAGGGGCCCCAGCTCACAAACCTCGATCAAGGCAACGAGCACGGTATCTTCGCGCGACGGTTTTTTGGCAGGATCCAGAACAACCGCGCGAATGCGCTGTTGCACCTCGATCTCTTCCGAAAGATCAAGCGTTTCATAACGCTCTGCGCGGAACACCCATAGAATCTCGTCTTTCTCGCGCTTCAGGATATCCCGTTCGATCAGCCGGTCCAGTGTGTGGGTCCGGAGCGCCCGGGCCTGCCCCGCAAGCGCGTTCAGCCAGCTGTTCAACGAAGGCGACGGCACCTCTTTGATAATCTCCAACGACCTGGCGAGAACGGGATCCTCAACACGCGCCTCGTTCGTGACAATTTCACAGTGGCGCTCGCTCACCCGCACGATCTCCAAAATCGCCAAGTCAGCCAGAACGGCCCCGCCGATCGCGTAGTCCAGCGCCCTCTCCGGCATCGATCGCAAACGGCCGGTCTGATCATCGAGGCACAGAAGGAGAATCTCCTCACTCAGCGTGAGCTTCATCACCCACGGATGATCACAGGCACGGGTGAGGATGGCAACCTGTATTTCGTTCGGCGAGCGTGTCGCGCAGTGCGCCGAGGCAACCAAGTGGCCGCCCGAACGCAAAGCATTACTCCGGTCCGTCCGAGCGGAACATTGCCTCGGCGGCGAGCGCAAGAAACAGGTAATCCGTGGTGCCGCCACCCATCACATACTCCGTTTGTTGCCAGAGGAACGGCCATTCGAGAAGCTCCGGGAAGTCCGGCCGAATGAGCGCGGTTCCCGATCCGCTCCCGCCGGGGATGTGGGACCAGTCACCCCGGTTGATGCCGTAGGCCACGGTCATCGATTCAGCTCCCACCCCGGAGACGAACGAGACGGTGTTCGAGCCTGGGTGCACGCCCAGGATGAAGTTGAGGGCGTTGAGCATGAAACGGCGGGGGAAAATGTCGGGAAAGGCCTGGTGCAGATAGTATTGCCGCATACCGAACCGCTGGATGCTCCAGCCCGCGCCCCAGATGTCCGGTTCATAGGGGACCCCATAGGGCGAGCGCTCTTCGATCGTATCGACAACTGCGCGATAATCCCGAACGGCCATTGCAATCGCTTCCTTGAACGCCAGATCATCGACCTCGTCGAGCACGCGCACGACGTACCAGCCGGTGTTTTCGATATCGTCAGCGATAGCCCCAACGTGCTCCTTGAAAAACGAAACGTATGGTTCGCCACCCGTCGCCAGGAGCAGCTCGACGGCGAGGGCGACGCGCGAGAGAAGGGGCGCCTCTTCCGTTTGCCAAAATGATTCAGCGATCTCGAGGCATTCCGCCGCAAGGGCATCGTTGTATCCGCGAAGGGCGCGCGCACTCGCGGCGAGACCAGCCGCTGCCATCAACTCACGGCGCGGATTTTCCTCCGTAAAGACCCAACGGTCATCGGGCGAGCCCGGCAACCCGACGGGCGGAACTTCGCGATCGCCCCGGGCCGGATCGAAGACTACATTATCCGTCTGATTCACGGCATCCCCAAGGAGCACATACTGGCGCAGGGTCGGGGTGATAATGCCCCGATAGAGCCTGCCGAGCGCGCGATAACCGCCCACCACACTCAGTGCTCCATGCTCGATCTGTTGGAGGATGTCCGGTTGGCCGTCGGGATGGTGCAGCTCCACCACCCGGTTCACCTGATCGACGGATGTGTTGTCATAGGTGACACCAAATTCTTCATACGCAAGGGCCAGCCCGTGCATCGTTCCCGACTGGGATTCGATGCGGAGATCGTAATCGCCGGCATCATGCCAGCCCCCTTCGTTGAGCCCCGGGATCGATTCGCCCGACTCGTATTCCGTCAGCGTCGAGGCACCCTGAAGATATCCGTCGAAATGGTTATGGTCGACCGGTGCCATCCGCGCATCGTCAAGGTGGCAAGCTCCGTGCCAGACCCGATAGCGGTCATTCACGCGCACATGGCACATCTGCACGGGGAGAAAATATTCAAGCGTCGGTTGCCAGACATGGCGCGAGAATACGTCGGGACCGATCTGAAAAGGACTCGATCGTTTTTCCCCGTAGGAGACGACATAGATCCCCGGCTCCCGTTCCTCCGTGAAGTCCAGACTCAGGTAACGATAGCGGAGAAACTCGCCCCAGAGGGCGTCTTCCGATTCCAGAACCAACTGCGGCCCGTCGACTGCATCCACGCGCCAAAGCTGCACGGGATGCTGCTGCGTGTCGCGCCCGTCGAGTTCCACAAGAGCGCGTTTACCCTGCTCCGGATGATACCCGACCTGCGAGACCTGCACGACCGGTGACCGTTTGAAATCCGGGATCGCACGCGGCGTGACCACCCACTCAACGGCACCTTCCGTCGCACCGGAGGGTATCAACGACCTCACGACAAACCAGCCATTGTTGTGTTGGGCGCGCCCGTCGAGGAGTTGCAACCCACCACCGTTGACCACCTCGATCGTCACATGCAGGTCCTCCGTTTCCGGAGCGACCGAGAGGCGCTCACCCTCGGCAAGCGGGAGGACCTGATAACCACCATCGGCATCAGCATTGCCCGGTCCGTTGGCCTGCCTCGGAAAGATGCCGAAGGCACCGTCCATGTTGTAGGATTTCCCGAAAAGGATCCCGGGAAACAACTCCCAGTTGAAGCCGACCCGCCCGATCCACTCTTCCGGGAGCGGTTCTTCCAGATCAATCCGGATCCGGAAGGAGCTGCCGCCCGCCGGGCTGACACGAATGCGGTAGGCGAATTCGAGATCAGGGTAGATGATCGGGTTGAACCCCTTTCGATCCTTTTCCGGATCGGGGAACGCCATGCGCACACTCATCTCCCCGGCCGCCGGATCGATCTCCCGTTCGCCTGCGGCCGGCACCGGTTGCCACTGCCCCGGAGTCGGTTCAAGACGGATGTCGCCGTTCGTTGCCAGGCGCTGGTCATGCATGATCAGTCCCACCCCGCCCTGATGACCTTCCGGATAAAAATCGTGTGCGAGCATGACATCGACGCCCGGCATCGAGAGATACTCGAACTCGTTCAGGTGCAGCTCGCCCGCAACTTCGGGCTCCGCCATCGCGGCGGAAGGAAGAATACATACCGCTGCGATGAGCGCCTGCCGGAAAGACGAAACAGCGAGTTGGGGAAGAACGGAATCAGTCATGGGGGAAGGTTCGTCATCGGTAAAAAGGTTCAGAATCCGATTTTTCAGGAGATACCGCCCGCGCAACCGCCGAGCGCGTCGTCCGTGCGGTGAAGGCAACCGCTTCTTCATCGGCCATCTCGTGGAGTTTCCGGTCAAAAGGCTCCGCCGTCACCGGGCCGTCGTATCCCTTCGTCGCGAGCGCCTGCATGAACCCATCGAGATCGATCTCGCCGGTCGTGCACGGTAGCCGGCGCTGGTTGTCAATTTGTTCGTCAAGGGGGATGCCCGGCGGCGCGTCATTGACATGAACGTGCACGATCCGCGTGCGGTCCAGGCCCGAAAGGTCCTCCCGCGGAGACCCCGCCGTGTACCAGTGCCAGGAGTCGAGGAGCAAGCCGCCATCGGGACTCACCGCTTCCGCGAGCCTCGTGATCTCCGGAATGGACCGGATGAAGGGGAAGCGGAATCTCCGCTGGATCGTCAACGGCCCCAGAAACTCCAGCCCGAGGCGGATACCATGATCCGCAAGGAGCGCCGCGATGGGCCCGTACCGCTGCACATGGAATTCGAAATTCTCCTCGTACTCCCGCTCATTACTTCCGGAAAAAACCCACATCGCCGCCCTTCGTGCTCCCAGTCTGTCTGCGCTCGGCAGCATCGTCGCCAGTTTCTCGATGCCCGCGCTCCAGTCCTCGTGGCTCACCGCGCAGGGATTGAAGGGCAGATTCCACGCGCCGACCCGCAAGCCGTGGGCAAAGAAGAGATCCTCGGCCGCACTCACGCCGCGTGCCTCCACCACCGCATGCAATTCGGAAAGCGGGGCATCGTAGCCTCCGAAGCCATGGCGCCCGGCCATGGCCAAACCTGCCGACAAATCAGTCTTGATGCCGATGTGTCCGGGGTTCAGGGAGGCAAACACGAAGATCTCTCCACTCAGTTCACCGGCGCGGTGTGTTCCACCACCAGTTCGCCCGCATCGATCAACGCAAGCATCGCGCAGTGGTCAGCAGGCAGCGGAAGATCCACCCGCGCCCTCCGCCGTGACGATTCATGGGTGGCAAAGATCACTTCGGTCGCACGGATCGCCTGCGTGCTCCCCAGCTGCGTCGCCCGCCCGTTGGCGCCCGCCTCGATGACGTCTGCAATGGCGCGGTGAATCCCCTTGTCATCATGGATGTCTTCGCCCGTGTCGATCGCTTCCCAACGGCCGATCCCGTATCGCAGCACGCGCAACCAGGGCTCTTCATTCACGATCTCAATGATGCCACGCTCCCCATGGAGCCGGAGAAGACAACCAAGCTCGGCGTGCTGATGCCCAAAATGGTAAATCGCCCGCACCGCGTTTCGAAAGCGGAACTCGGTGATTCCATGCCCCGCGTGCAGCATGCCGAAAAACGTTTGTGGCTCGCGCATGTCGATCTGACCGAGAACCCAGTCCACCGGTTCGTCGTTGTTGAAATAGAACATCATATCGAGCACATGGGTACCCGCATCCGCGATATTGTTCCACCCACCCTCCATCCGCTCCAGCCGCCCGATCGCCCCGTCGTCGAGGAGCTCCTTTGCCTTCATCAAGGGCAGGTTATAGCGGCGCTGGTGGTTGATCGCCAGCAGCACGCCATGTTCCTCGCAAGCCGCATGCATGCGCAAGGACGCGTCCCAGTGCGTATCCATAGGCTTCTCACAAAAGATGATCCTGGGCTTCAGCGGCGCGATCGCACAGACGACCTCGGCATGAAGGTGCGGCCACAGGCAGATGCTTACAACGTCCGGCCGCACAACCTCCATCATCTCAAGGTAATCCCGGAAGACCGCTGCGTCCGGCTGATGCTCGGCCACAAACGCCCGCCCGTTCTCTTCATTCGTGTCCGCCACGGCCGCAAGCACACAACGGCCCGTCAATCGATACCCGTCCATGTGTCTGTGGGCCATCCCGAAACCGGTGGCGCCGGCACTGAATCGCGGCCGCCCGCATCCAATCATGGCGACGCGCAGAAGTTCCTCGGGTCCGGTTGTCGCGGGGGTGCTCATCATGTTCTCAGAAATTGCCACGGCAACGTTGTGCCCTCCGCGGCGCCGGAATGCTAGCAAGAATTGTGAAGATCTGACGCCCACCGGGCGCGGCCCTTTCCGACTTGAGCCGCCGGTTCGACCTTTCCACGATGACCGTTCTATCCCAAAAATCCAATGATATCCAAACACACCATCCTCCCGCGGCCGATTCGCTTTGCGATCCTCGCCGCGGCCTCCGCATTCCTCGCCTCTGCGGCCTCCACTTCGGCCCAGAAGTTCGAGGGCCTCGCACCAACCCCGCCGATGGGTTGGAACTCATGGAATACCTTTGCGACAAACATCAACGAGGACCTCATCAAGGGTGTCGCCGATACGATGGTCGAGAACGGTATGCGCGATGCCGGCTATATCTACATCAACCTCGACGACGGCTGGATGGCGCCCGAACGCGACGCCGCCGGCAATCTCCAGGCCCACCCTGAACGCTTTCCCAGCGGCATGAAGGCGCTCGGCGAATACCTTCATGAGCGCGGTTTCAAGTTCGGCCTCTACAACTGCGCCGGAACGAAGACCTGCGCCGGTTACCCCGGCTCGATGGGACACGAGTACCAGGACGCGCTCAAATATGCCGAATGGGGCGTCGATTATCTCAAGTATGATTGGTGCTACACCGGCACGCGCGATGCCGTCGAAGCCTATACCACGATGCGCGACGCCCTCTACAAGGCGGGCCGCCCGATCGTTTTCAGCATGTGTGAATGGGGGACTTTCGATCCCTGGGAATGGGGTGCTGAAGTCGGCCATCTTTGGAGGACCACAGGCGATATCATCGACTGCTATGACTGCATCCAGCAGCATTCGATGGGCTGGAAAAAGATCCTCGACCTCCAGATGACCCAAGGCAAGGAACTCGTCGGCGTCTCCGCCTTTGCAGGCCCTGATGGCTGGAACGACCCGGATATGATGGAGGTCGGCAATGCAGGCCTCACGTTCGCGGAGTCGCGCGCACACTTTTCCCTCTGGGCGGTCATCGCGGCCCCCCTCATCGCCGGCAACGACGTTCGCCATATGAGCCCGGAAATCACCGCTCTGCTCACTGACGCAGACGCCCTCGCGATCAATCAGGACGCCCTCGGCAAGCAAGGCGTTCGCTACTATCAGGATCCTCACCGGGAGATCTGGCTGCGCGAACTCGACGGTGGCGACTGGGCCGTGGTGGTCCTCAATGCCTCGGACGAAGTCCGCGATACGTTCATCGATTTCACCGGCATGTGGGTCCTCGGCGATGGCGATTTCACCGCCTACGATATCTGGCAGAAAGAGGAACTCGGAAGCATCCGCGACAATCCAACTATCTCCCGAAGCCTCGAAGCGCATGACGTGCTCTTCCTCCGCCTGAACAAGGTCGAAGGATAGCCCGTTCGCTCGCTCCTTTTTGGCGCCCCGCCGACCGGATGCTTCTGCCGGTTGCGGGGCGCCTTTTCTTTTCGCACCATGCCGGCGCCTTCATTGTCGCTTGCATCAGAGACGGTGACCAACAACGTTTTGCGGTCGGCTTCCGATTTTTTTCTTCCCTTACCGACCATGGATTTAGACGACATACTCCTCGAAGCGCAGGAAAAGATGGACAAGGCTGTGCAGTTCGCTGCCCAGGAATTCGCCAGTATTCACACCGGCAAGGCGACCCCCGGCATGGTCGATGGCGTTCTCGTCTATATCGAATCCTACGGCACCTCGATGCCGGTGCGCGATCTCGCGGCGGTCACCGCTCCCGATCTCCGGACGATCCAGGTGACTCCATGGGACCGCTCCACTCTCGCGCCGATCGAAAAGGCCATCCGGAGCGCTGGGCTCGGCCTGAACCCCTCCGTGAAGGGAACCACTCTCTATGTTCCGGTGCCCGAACTTTCCGGGGACCGGCGCCGGGAACTCGTCAAAGTCGTCTCCGGTCATGCCGAAGTCAGCCGTGTCAGTGTGCGACAGGCACGGCACGAGGCGATGGAAGCGCTGAAAACGCTCAAAGCCGAAGGCCACACGAGCGAGGACGACATCAAGCGCTGCGAAACGGACATCCAGAAAGAAACAGATGCGCATGTGGAGCAGATCAACGAGGCCTTGAAAGCGAAAGAAGCCGAGCTCCTGCGCATTTGACGCGCAGAGGCGGTTTTGCTGCCAGCAGCCATGTCCTTTCTCCCTGCGCACGTCGATCGAATTGTCGTCAAGGTCGGGACCCAGACGCTCACCGGCGGCGGACAATCGATCGATTCCCGGCGTATCGAAGCTCTTTGTTCTCAGGTAGCCGCCTTGCGCCTCCGCGGGATCGAAGTCGTCGTCGTCAGCTCGGGCGCTGTCGGGCTCGGGATGGGACGCCTTGGCCTCCACGAACGACCACCGGACCTGCCTTCCCTGCAGGCCTGCGCCGCGATCGGCCAGACCTTGATGATCGAGACCTGGCGCGCGGGCCTCGAAAAACATAGCCTCACTGCCGCGCAGATCCTGCTCACGCACGAGGATGTCCGCGGACGCAAGCGACACCTTTCCGCCCGGCAGACCCTCGACCGTGTGCTCGCCCTCGGCGCAGTGCCGATCGTCAACGAAAACGACACCGTCAGCGCGGACGAAATCCGGTTCGGCGACAATGACCTCCTGAGCGCACTCGTGGCCAGCTTCAGCGGGGCCGACCTGCTCGTCATCCTGACCACCGCGCGGGGCTTGCTCAACCTCGAGGAAGACCGGCTCATCCCTGTCGTGGAGGAGATCACACCGGAGATCGAAGCTCTCGCCCGCGGCACCTCCAGCACGACCGCCGTCGGGGGCATGACCAGCAAGCTCGCTGCCGCGAAGGTCGCGACCGGATCCGGCTGCGGCGTCTTCATCGGTGATGGCGAGGACCCCACCCTGCTCCTGCAGCTCGTCGGCGGGGCGGCCGAAGGGACCTTCTTCATCCCCCGCAAGTTGCCCCTCGCAGCCAGAAAACGGTGGCTCGCCTTCTTCAGCCGCCCCACCGGCACGATTGAAATCGACGCCGGGGCGGTCGCCGCCCTCCGCGACCAAGGGCGCAGTCTCCTCGCCAAGGGAATCGTGCGCTGCAAAGGCACCTTTTCCGAGGGTGATATCGTCGGCGTCTGTGGACCCGACGGGCGTATCATCGCCCGGGGGCAGGTTCGCTTCGGGACCACCGATCTCTCCCGCATCATCGGAATGCGCAGCGAGGGCATCCAACACCTCTTTCCCGGCCGCAAACGCCTCGAAGTCATCCACCGCGATCAGCTGGCGCTGGTGTGAGGCTTCGCCGCCTCCTCGCTCAGGTGCGCCTCGATGCGTAGAGGCTTCTCTACTACGGCGCCGATCTCAGACGCTGGTTGAAATCCATCTCATCCTGTGTTCTGGTGATCCTGAGGCGGCATTCCAGGCAGCCCCGGATGGCGATACCTCCGAGGGTCCGCACAGCCGCCCATCTCGCCATGTCCACCATACTCGTCATCGGTGAAGTCCTTTTCGACTGCTTTCCAGACGGCCACCGGGTGCTCGGCGGTGCGCCTTTCAACGTTGCCTGGCACCTTCGTGGCTTCGGAGCGACGCCGGCGTTCGCGAGCGCGGTCGGAGAGGATGCGCATGGGCGCGAGGTGCTCCGGAGAATGCAGGCATGGGGCATGTCGACGGCAGGCGTGCAGGTGCTGCCGGAGCGAGAGACCGGCAGAGTCGAAGTTCACGACCCCGAAGGTTCTCCACAGTATGTCATCCCGGAAGATTCCGCGTGGGATCATTTCGAAGATTCTCCCGATCGCACGCCGGCCCGCAGTCCCCGCATGCTCTACCAGGGGAGCCTCTTTCTTCGCCACGAACGCTCCCGCAACGGCGCTCTTGCCCTCGCGAAACGCACGGGGGCTCCTCGATTCGTCGATGTAAACCTGCGCCCGCCATGGTTCGACCGCGACGTCGTGCTCGCCCTGATCTTTGACGTGCACTGCCTGAAGGTGAGCGCCGACGAGTTGCGCCAGATCTCCGACTGGCTGGGAAACGAAGCCCATGGAGACATTGCCTCGCAGGCACGGGCGCTCCAGAAGCGCTGCCGGATCGCCCATTGTTTTGTTACCGTCGGCGAAGAGGGCGCCCTCTGGGTGGAAGCCTCCGGGCCGACTCATCGTGCCCCCGCCTTTCGGGTCGAGCCGTTTATCGACTCCGTCGGCGCCGGAGATGCTTCGGCGGCGGTCGCCCTGCTCGGGCTGACATCCGGATGGAGTATTCCTGTTACCCTGGATCGAGCGATGGAGTTTGCGGGCCGCATATGTTCGATCCAAGGTGCAATCCCTCACGGAGAGGAATTTTACGATGATCCAGTCAGAAAATGGAAACTCAGAGGCGAGTAAGCAGTCAGCGGATAAAGGACTCTACCTCGTTCTCTTCAGCCTGCATGGCCTCATTCGCGGAACAAACTGGGAACTGGGGCGAGACGCCGACACCGGTGGACAGGTGCGCTATGTGGTCGAGCTTGCCAAAGCTCTCGGAGACCACCCCGACGTCGCACGGGTTGATCTGATCACCCGCCAGGTCATCGACTCTCGCGTCGATGCCTCCTACGCACAACTCGAGGAGCCCCTTTCCGACAAGGTTTCCATTCGGAGGATTCCGTTCGGGCCCCGCCGCTATCTCTACAAGGAGAAGCTCTGGCCCTATCTCGATCTCTTTGTCGACCACATGGTCACCTACTTTCGTCGGGTGGGCCGTCTGCCGGATGTGATTCATGGGCACTATGCGGACGCCGGACAAGCGGGAGCCCAGCTGGCGCGACTCCTCGCGGTGCCGTTCGTTTTCACCGGCCATTCGCTCGGACGCGTCAAACGGGAGCGCCTTTCCCATGAATCCCGGACGCCGGAAGACCTCGAGAACAAATATGAATTCTCAACCCGCATCGAGGCCGAGGAATACGCGCTGGAGACCGCCTCCCTCGTCGTTGCCAGCACCTTTCAGGAGGTCGAGGACCAGTATCAGCACTATGATCACTACGTGCCCGAACGCATGGAAGTGATCCCCCCGGGCGTTGATCTCAGCGCCTTCCATCGGAAGTCGGATGAAGACGAGAAGTTCGAGGGCCTGCGGGCAGGCATTCGGCGATTTCTGGAGAAACCGGATAAGCCGATCATTCTGACGATGGCGCGCCCCGACGAGCGCAAGAATCTCGAGACGCTCGTGAAGGTTTTCGGGAAGAGTGAAGAACTTCGCCAACGGGCCAACCTCCTGCTCGTTCTCGGCACCCGGAGCGATCTCCGCACAATGCCGCCGGCCCAGCGACGGGTGATGAGCAACATCCTGACGCTGATCGATGTCTACGACCTCTACGGCAAGGTCGCCTACCCCAAAAACCATGCTCCGCACGAGGTCCCGGGCATCTACCGCATCGCGGCCGAGACACGGGGCGTCTTTATCAACCCCGCCTACACCGAACCGTTCGGACTGACCCTCCTCGAAGCCGCCGCAAGCGGCCTCCCGGTCGTCGCGACGAACGATGGCGGTCCGCGCGATATCCTCGCGAACTGCAAGAACGGGCTCCTCGTCGATCCTTTCGACGAAGATGCCATCGAACGCGTCCTGCTCACCGCTCTCGATGACGACAACCGTTACAATGAATGGGTGGAAAACGGGGACAAAGGCGTCCGCGCACACTATTCATGGAGGCGGCACACCGACCGCTACATGCGGGAGATCCACGAGCTTTTGCGCGAGACCCGGCCACACCAGGTGAAGTTCCCGGCGAAAAACCGGCGCCTGCCCCATTTCGACCGGATGATCGTGGCGGATATCGACAACACGCTCACCGGCGACATGGAAGCCCTTACCGATCTCGTCGCGATGCTCGCGGAGCATGAGGATACGGTGGGTCTCGCCATCGCCACCGGGCGCAGTTTCGAGGACGCCCAGCAACTGCTCGAGACCCTTCCCCTTCCCCGCCCCGACGTGCTCATCTCCTCCGCCGGGACCGAGATCCACTACGGCGAGAACCGGGAACCCGACCGCTCCTGGCGGAAACATATCCGCTATCAATGGAAACCGGCCGAGGTCCGCCGGGTTCTCGCGGAACTCCCCGGCCTTCAACTCCAGTCCGAGGAGCATCAATCCCCGACGAAGGTGAGCTACCAACTCGATACCGATATCGCGCCCCCGCTGACGGAAATCCGCCAGCACCTGCGCTCGGCCGGGCTTCGGACCAAAGTCATCCTCTCGCTCGGGATGTTCCTCGACGTGATTCCAGCTCGCGCCGGGAGTGGTGTCTGCATCCGGCATCTCAGCCTGAAGCTTGGCTTCCCCCCCGAACGCCTCCTTGTCGCGGGGGATTCCGGCAACGATGAGGATATGCTGCGCGGCAGCACACTCGGTGTCGTCGTCGGAAACGCTTCGGATGAATTGAAGAAACTGCGCGGGCGCCCGCGAATCTACTTCGCAGAGGGTCACCACGCCCGCGGAGTCATCGAAGGCATCGGCTATTACGATTTCTTCGGCTCGATCCAGATACCCAACGACAGCCCGGTGATTGCGGATGCCTGACCTCGACTACCGGATAGAAGCCCAGAAATCCCTGCGTCGCTTGCGCCCTCGACTGCTCCAATCCCTGGAGCTGGCAGGATTTGACCTCGACGGCCCCGACCATCTGGCCTGGCAGGCCTTCGAGCAGCGCATGGACGAACATTGGGAGACGTTGGTCGAGAAACTCCTCGCCATCTACGGGAACCGCTACGACCTCTACTTTTTTCTCGAGCAGATCGTCGAGACGATGGCACTCTCCTGGCTCGAACGCCCCGAAGAATTGAAAAAAGTGGACTCCCAGCGGATTCACGACCCGAACTGGCACCTCTCCGAAAAGATGGTCGGTGGCGCCCTCTACGTGGATCTTTTCAGCGAAAACCTTGGCCGCCTGCGGGAGCACATTCCCTACCTGAAGGACCTCGGGCTGACCTACCTGCACCTGATGCCGCTCTTCGCCGTCCGCCCCGGAGACAACGACGGCGGCTACGCGATCAGCAACTACCGCTCCGTCGATCCCCGCCTCGGCACGGTTGACGACCTCCGGGCGCTCGCCCGCGAACTACGGGATGTCGGCATCTGTCTCGTCCTCGATTTTGTCTTCAACCACACAGCCGACGATCATGAATGGGCGCAGAAGGCGATGGAGGGAGATCCTGAGTATCAGGACTATTACTACATCTTTCCTGACCGGACACTGCCGGACCAGTACGAGCGCACCCTGCGGGAGATTTTTCCCACCGTGCGCAGGGGCAATTTCACTTGGCACGAGCCGATGCGAAGCTGGGTCTGGACAACCTTCAACAGCTTCCAGTGGGACCTGCGCTATGCCAATCCCGCCGTTTTCAACGCGATGCTCGGGGAGATGCTCTTTCTCGCGAATACGGGTGTCGATATTCTGCGCCTCGATGCCGTCGCCTTTATCTGGAAGAAAATGGGCACTTCCTGCGAAAACCTCCCCGAGGCCCATACCCTCATCCAGGCCTTCAACGCCGCCGTCCGCATCGCCGCGCCGGCCCTCCTTTTCAAGTCCGAAGCGATCGTCCACCCCGACGAGGTCATTCGCTATATCAGCCCGCAGGAGTGCCAGATTTCCTACAACCCGACGCTCATGGCGCTGTGCTGGGAATCCCTCGCTACACGCGACGTCAAGCTGCTTCAACGCTCCCTCAGCCACCGCCACCACCTTCCGGAGCAATGCGTCTGGATCAACTATCTGCGCTGTCACGATGATATCGGCTGGACCTTTGACGATGCCGACGCCGCCGCGGTCGGGATCAACGCCTACGATCATCGCCAGTTTCTCAATGCCTTCTATACCGGCCAGTTTCCCGGATCATTCGCGAGGGGCGTTCCCTTTCAGCACAACCCCGCCACCGGGGACATGCGGATCTCGGGCACGATGGCGTCGCTCGCCGGCCTCGAGCAGGCCCTTGAGGCGGGCAACCCCGAATGGGTCGAGATGGCCCTCCGCCGGATCTCGCTTCTTCACTCCATTATCCTCAGCCTGGGCGGTATTCCGCTCCTCTACATCGGCGAGGAATGGGGCATCCTCAACGACTATGATTTCGTCAAGGATCCCGCCAAGGCGGGTGATACCCGCTGGATCCACCGGCCGAGAATGCGATGGGAGTTCCTCGAGGATTTTGGCGAAGAAACGGCCATTCGCCGCCGGCTCTTCAATTCCATTCAGGAGATGATCGCGATCCGGAAAAAGACACCGGCACTCGCCGGGATGGAGATGGAACTGATCCGCTCAAGCAGTCCGCATGTCCTCAGCTTTCTCCGCTACAGTGCGGGCAACCGCCTCATCGTGGTGGCAAATTTCCGGGAGACCGAACAGGCGATCGACGGCAATCGGCTCCGCATGGTCGGCCTCGGGCGCGCCTTCGAAGATCTGCTCACCGGGAACTCCTATTCCGCGAGTGGCGAGATTACGCTCGAGCCCTACCAGTCTCTCTGGCTCGAGCGCGCGTGAGGGAATCGTGCGCACATCTTGCGCTTGCCCGCTCTGACCCCTCATCGCACCTTCGCCCGCATGCCGTTCTCGTCCATCGATTTTCGCAGCGACCTGAATGAGGAACAGTATGCCGCCGTCGTCGCTCCTGATGGACCTGCCCTCGTCCTTGCCGGCGCCGGATCAGGAAAAACCCGCACGCTCACCTACCGCGTCGCCTACCTCATGCTCGAGCGCGGCGTCGATGCACGCAACATCCTCCTCCTCACCTTTACGAACAAGGCGGCGAAGGAGATGGTGGAACGGGTGCTCGACCTGACGGGTGCCTCCTATCCACCGGCCTGGGGGGGAACCTTTCACAGTATCGGTGGACGCATCCTCCGCCGGCACGGAGAACGCGTGGGACTCCACTCGAACTACACGATCCTCGATGAAGGGGATGCCACAGGCCTGCTCTCGAACATCATCAAGGAGACCGACAAGGGGTATTCAAAAAACAAGGACAACCCGAAACCGAAAGTCCTCGCAAACCTGATCAGTTACGCCCGCAACACACGGGGTTCATTGACCGACGT
>CAZVQJ010000010.1:0-34442 GCA_964629165.1 uncultured Puniceicoccaceae bacterium | reverse complement strand
CGACGCGATCGACGCGTTCGCCGAGCTCGATGAACTCGCCGACCTGCCAGCTGCGCCTTACGTGGAGGCTGCCGACCCCGACGGGTGGCGGCACTTTGCAGAATTGCGCAACCTCTGCGGCGCTCTGGGGAAAGGGGCCGAATCGCTCGCACTGCCACTCGTCGAAGCGCTCGTTCTGGGACGGGGGAAAGAGGGCCTTGTCGGGGACCGCTGGCAACTCGCGAGGCGTTTCTGCGAGGACCATAATGGCAAAACGGAGTGGATCGAAAGCTTGATCGAAGACAATACTCGGATCGCGGCCGAACTCGAGCATATGAGGTCCACCTGCCGCCCGTCGAAGGGGCCCGACGCCGGGTAACTGATCAAGCTTCCCTTCGGCTAACGCGCGGCGGGAAACCCGTCAGGGTGCGCTTCGTGCCATTTCCAGGCAGAGGCGACGATCGTGCGGATGTCCAGGAAGTCAGGCTCCCAGCCGAGCTCCCGCTGTGCCTTGGAACTGTCCGCATAGGCGGCCGCAGCATCGCCTGGCCGCCTCTCGCCGATCCGGTAGGGTACTTGCAGCCCGGTCACTTCCTCCACCGTGCGAATCACTTCGAGCACGCTCGCGGGAGTGCCCGTGCCGAGATTGTAATAGAGTTTGGTGCCGGGGGTTTCCAGTTTTGGAAAGGCTGCGATGTGGGCTCGCGCGAGATCATCGATATGGATGTAGTCCCGCAGGCAGGTGCCATCGGGGGTGTCATAATCGTCACCGAACACGACCAGCTCTCCGCGTTTGCCCTGTGCCGCCCAGATGGCAAGGGGGATGAGGTGCGTTTCCGGGTCATGGTCCTCTCCAATCGTTCCGTCCGCGGCTGCGCCCGAGGCATTGAAATAGCGAAAGCAGGCAATGCTCATGCCATAGGCATCCGCGCAGGCGGACAACATGACTTCCGCATCGGCCTTCGTTGCGCCATAGACGCTGATCGGACGGATCGGTGTTTCCTCCGTAATCGGCATCTGCTCGGCGTATCCGAAGATCGTGCAGGACGAACTGAAAACGAACTGCTTCACCCCGACTGCCCGCATCGCCTGTAGCAGGGTGATTGTTTTTCCAATGTTGTTTTCGTAGTATCTAAGCGGATCAGCCATGGATTCGCCGACATAAGCAAAGGCGGCGAAGTGCATCACGATGTCGATCGATTCGTCACGAAGGAGCTTTTCGACAAACGGGCGGTCACCCAGGTCACCCTCGTAGAAGGCGATATTCTCCGAAACCGCCTCCCGGTGGCCGTAAACGAGATTGTCGAGCACCACCGGGCGATGCCCCGCGATGACAAGCTGCCGCACGCAATGACTGCCGATGTAACCGGCGCCTCCCACAACCAGAACGTTCATGATGCGGAGTTTGAAGGCCGGCTATGGAGTGACGAGTCAGAAATCCGTGCCCCTTGCGCGGAAGGCGGGCGGTAGAGCGGAAACCCGGTCAGAGGCGGCCTTCACGGGAGCACCCGGGCGGCGGTTGCACGCCGTGGCGGGGTTGACAGGGGAAAACCCGTGTCGTTGACTAGCCGTTTTTCCACCGCCTCGAAAGGCGTCGGATCACTTATTGAAGCCATTAGTATGACAGCACGGTCTCCTCTGCCAGATGAGCAGCGAATCGTAATCACGGGAGTGGGTCTGACCTCTCCGATCGGCGACGATCTTGCCACGATGCGGGCGAACCTGCTGGCGGGTCGGGCGAATATTGTGAACATCGACATGCGCTACATGGGCCAGGTGCACGCCGGTGTCTGTCATTACGACGCGCGCAGATATCAGACGCGCAAGGAGCTGCGGGTGAGCACCCGCGCAGGAAGCATCTCGATTTACTGCGCCCGCGAAGCGGTGAAAGATGCCGGAGTGGACTGGGAGTCGGTTCCGAAGGAGCGGGTCGGCGTCTACGTGGGGACGACGGAACACGGCAATGTCGAGACGGAGAACGAGATCCACAACATCTCACAGTTCAACTACGACACCCGCTACTGGTCCCATCATCACAACCCGCGCACGGTCGCGAACAATCCCGCCGGGGAGGTGACGATGAACCTCGGCATCACCGGCCCCCATTACACGATCGGAGCGGCCTGTGCAGCGGGAAATGCTGGCCTCATCCAAGCCTATCTCATGCTCAAGTTTGGTGAAGTGGATTTTGCGATCGCGGGGGGGGTGAGCGAATCGATCCACACGTTTGGCATATTTGCCGGGTTCAAGAGCCAAGGTGCCCTGGCCCACCATGAGGATCCGAACCTCGCGAGCCGCCCCTTCGACAAAGGGCGCAATGGCATCGTCGTGAGCGAGGGGGGAGCCCTCTACACGATGGAAAGGTTGAGCGATGCCCGGGCGCGAGGCGCAAGGATCTACGGCGAACTCGTCGGTTATCACATCAACTCCGACGCGACCGACGCGGTCCTCCCGAACGGTGAACGACAGGTCCAGTGCATGCGTGAGGCCCTGCGCAAAGCCCGGCTTTCCGCGCAGGACATCGATATCATCAACACGCACGCAACCTCAACCCCGCAGGGCGACATCCAGGAAGCCCGCGCGATTCGCGAGCTGTTCCCTGCCGAGAGCTGCCCCCAGGCACGCGTGAACAACACCAAAAGCTACATTGGTCATGCGATGGGAGCGGCTGGAGCGCTGGAACTCGCAGGCAACCTGCCTTCGTTTGAGGACGACCGGATTCATCCCACGATCAACCTCGATGAGCTCGATCCGGACTGTGATACGGGCAACCTCGTGATCGGGAAACCGGAGATCCGTCCCCGGATCAAGACGATCCTGAACAACAGCTTCGGCATGCTCGGGATCAACTCCTGCGTTGTGATTAAAAGATTTGCCCACAAATAGGAAACCACTTCAACTCGCCCAAATATGACCAAGGAAGAGTGCAAGCAGATCGTTCTCGAAATCGTGGAGGAGATCGCGCCCGACGAGGATCTGTCCAATGTCCAACCTGACGTGCGCCTGCGCGACCAGCTTGATCTCGATTCCATGGATTTCCTCGATATCGTCATGGAATTGCGGAAGAAACATGGCATCGAGGTTCCGGAAGAAGATTACCCGCAGCTCGCTTCGCTCGATAGCTGTGCGGAATACCTGACGCCGAAGTTCAACGCCGTCAACGCGTAGGTATCGCGTCTCTGCTGGTGGTTCCCGGGGGCATGAGCCTCGCCGATTCGAGTCATTACGACGTCGTCATTATCGGTTGTGGAATGGCCGGACTCGCGGCCGGGATTCGCGCCGCGATGTTTGACCGGCGGGTCCTCATCCTGGAGCGTCACAACGCGCCCGGTGGCTTGAACAGCTTCTATTCGTTCGACGGACGGAGATACGATGTCGGCCTGCATGCGGTGACGAATTTTGTCCCTCCGGGAACAAAAGGGGCGCCCTTGACGAAACTTTTCCGGCAGTTGCGCATCCGTCCGGAAGCGTTTGAGCTCGCCCCGCAGCTCAGCAGTCGCGTGGCCTTTCCGGGGGTCGATCTGCGGTTCTCGAATGACTTCGCCTACTTTGAAAGCGAAGTCGAACGTGCGTTCCCGGAGGAGATTGACGGGTTTCGTGCGCTGCGCCAGGCGGTCCTGGAGCACAATGCTTTCGACATGGAGGCCGTCCCCCTTTCCGCCCGTGAGGTTGTTGTCCGGCACATCCGGAATCCCCTGCTGGCCGAGATGCTCTTCTGTCCGATCTGCTATTACGGCAGCGCCCGCGAAAACGATATCGACTGGGACCAGTTCACGATCATGTGGCGGGCTCTTTTCGAGGAGGGATTCGCCCGGCCGCTCGAGGGGGTGCGGGTGATCATCCGGGCGCTCCTCAAGCGCTTCAAGGAAGTTGGCGGCATCCGCCGGATGAAGTGCGGTGTTCGCCGGATTCTTGCCGATGGCGATCGGGTATCCGCGATCGAACTCGAGGACGGTTCGACCCTGACGGCGGATTCCGTTCTTTCAACCGCCGGTGTCGTGGAGACCCTGCGGATGTGCTCCGATCAACCCGCGAATGTAGCCGAGGAAAAGATCGGTCGTCTGAGCTTTGTGGAGACGATCAGCGTATTGGACGAGGCGCCTGCGGATTTCGGTCAGGAAGAGACAATTGTCTTTTTCAACGACAGTGAAACCTTTCACTACGCACGTCCGCAGGAAGAGGTCGACGTGCGCAGCGGCGTGATCTGCTTTCCCAACAACTATGCCTATCCCGACGGGATGCGTCTGCAGGAGGGCTTCTTCCGCATCACGGCGATGGCGAACTATGATTTCTGGCGCAATGCGGAAGAAAGTCACTACAGGGCTCGGAAGGACTACTGGTATGGGGAACTCCAGCGCAGTGCGGTGCGATTTCTGCCCGGTCTGGACCTCGGGAGACTGCGCGGGCAGACGCTCGCGAAGGACATGTTCACGCCCCGGACGGTGGAAAAATTCACCAGTCACCTCGCCGGTGCCATTTACGGCTCTCCGAACAAGGTGAAGGACGGCGGCACCCATTTGCGGAACCTGCACCTCGCTGGAACCGATCAAGGTTTCCTCGGCATTGTCGGTTCGATGTTGAGCGGGGTCTCGATCGCAAACCGCTACTGCCTTGGGCGATAGGGCGACTCCGCTTACGCCACGAGGACGACGAGTTCCCGCACGTCGGGTGTGTCTTTGATGATCTGCGATGGATTCGGGCCGACCCCGATATAGCGAAGTTGTGGAATTGTGTCCGGCCAGAGCTCATGGTTCTCGCCAAAGGCGATCTGAAGCGTGTGGAGGACCATTCCCGCAACGTAACGCTTTGCGTTGATCGGAAGGTTGTCGAAGGTACGGACGCCGGAGATGTCATCCGCCCAGCCCGCAAATTCGCGGTAGACGGGAAGGAGGCTCGCATGGAGCGCTGGATCGCGCGGCACGTGGCGCAGAACCTGGCCATCCGGCGTGCGGTAGGCGGTGCAAACCAGCAGATTGCCACCGTCCCAGGCACCTTCCGCGTCGTAGCTCAGGGGATCCAGCTTGTTGATCATGAGATCGTCACAGCCGGCGTAGCGAATGGCGTCACCCTTTTCCACGGCATCAAACCAGCCGACCATCCGCTGGCGGCCGGTGGAGACTCCGAACTCGAGTTTGCTGAGCTTGACCGAGAGCGGATGTTCGGGCGGCATCCGGCAGACAAAGGCATGCGTGCCGACCTTGGTGTCATAGGCCTTGCAGACTCCGAAGGTATGCACCGGCTGGAGCGGGACGCCCATGCTGAGGAAAAATTCGGGCGAGACGCAGTGTGAGGCCGTGTTGTTCGGGGCGAAACCAAAACGCTTGTCGAGCCAGTAGGCCTGGCCGAACTCGCCGATGATGTATTCCCCCCGCGCGACAGATTCGAGGAGAAACTCGCGCACATTGATGACGTTCTCGCGCAATTTCTGCCCGGCCTCCCAATAAGCCTGTGTCACCACCTCCACATCGAGTGTGAAGGGCTCGGCGCCCCGGAAGCGGTGGAAATCGAATTCCCCCACAGAAAGCCGTCCGGCATCGATCGTCGGCTGGTTGGCCCGGGTCTCCGCCTGGGTGAGGGTTTCGAAGAAACGGTTCCAGGTCTCCGGGTCCACCCGGCAGACATGTTCAATGACGCGCAGGGCACGGTCGATGCGATGTGCCAGCTTTTCGGCGAAACGCGCATACTCCCCACGAAAGTCCCCGTAATAGAGGGGGAAATGCGCAGTCTCTTCTCCGAAGGCAGGCGAAATGCCGCGCCCCGTCGAGCCGCGCTTGTCCTGCCCGAGGACGTGCGAACGATAGTGTTCCCAGGCGAGATCGAGGAGCCGGTGGGTGACGTCGCTGACCATCGTGCGTTCGTCGATGCGCAAGCGGTCGAAGGCGGCGTGCCCGGTGCTTTCGATGTAGGCGCACTCCCAGAGGAATTTGCGGGGATCGGCGACCACACCGGCGCCGATCGCAAGGACCCCGACTCCTTGGCAGATGACCCCGCCGGGGATGAGGTTGAGCTTCAAGCCGCCAACCGTATGGCCACTGTTGGCGCCGCCGTTTACCTTGGCGATGGCCCCGACCGTGTGTCCGGCTGCGGTGAGCTCGGCGACGACCTCGGGAATGAGGCGACCTTTCCCTTCATCACCAAAGCTGATGCCGGTATCGAGGATGTATTGACTGCGGAAGGGCGTGAGAGCCATCGGAAGAAAAAGAAGAACGGTAAACGAAAAATGCGCCTCCGGCGGGAGCACGCATTTTCAGCAATACGCCCAACGAAGACCCGAAGCGCAAACCGAAAGTGGACTCACTTTCAGTTCTCGTCGCTGGTTGTTTTGACCTCGACGACATCGTGAGGCGAACTCTCCCGCTGTCCCGCCGGACTGACGCGGATGAAGCGCGCTTGCTCGCGGAGCGTGGCGAGATCGGGAGCGCCCAGATAACCAAGCCCGCTCTGGACTCCCCCGCAGAGCTGCCGGAGCACATCATCAACGCCGCCCGAAACCTCCTTCAGGGCCTCAATGCCTTCGGCGGCAATCTTGTCCGCTTTTGACGTCGTCTTTTCGTGACCATAACGGGCGGCGCTGCCAGCTTTCATCGCCTCCAGGCTGCCCATCCCGCGGTATTGCTTATAGAGCTTGCCGTTGATCTCGATCAGTCTCCCGGGAGATTCCCGGCAACCAGCGAGGAGGCTGCCACACATGACACCATCGGCAAGGGTGAGAGCCTTTACGATGTCACCGCTCTTGGTGATGCCACCATCTCCGATGATGCGGACACCCGTCTCCTTCGCGGCACGACTGCAAAGGTAGAGAGCCGTCAGCTGCGGAATACCGACACCGGCAACAATCCGGGTGGTACAAATGGAACCGGGACCCTGGCCGATCTTGATCGCGTCCGCCCCGCACGATGCGAGGAATCTGACGCCGTCGCCGCTGGTCACATTGCCAGCGATCAGGGTCAGTGCAGGGAATTCGTGGCGGAGCAGTTTCACGACGTTTCCGACGCCAGCCGAGTGGCCGTGGGCCGTGGAAACGGCGAGTGCGTCCACCCCTTCTTCGACCAACCGGTGGGCGTGAGCGAGCATCCTGTCTCGGTCGAGTTCACCTGTCGCGGTACGCGTCGCGCTGAGGGCGGCCCCGCAGAGGAGGCGGAATTTTTCATCCCGGGCAGGCTTCACCCGTGCCTGGTCTTCTTCGCGAATGCGTTCGATATCACTCATCGTGAAGAGGCCTTTGAGGTGCTCCTCGTCGTCGAGTACGATGAGCTTGTGAATGCCCATGTGCCGCGTGAAATACTCATCCGCCACCGCAATCGGATTGGCTGAGATCTCGTTCTCATGGATCGTCAGGACCTCTTCCCTCGGCGTCATCGCATCCGCGACCTTGACCGCCCGATACCGTTCCTTCACGATGCGCCCGCGAAGCAGGCCGACGAAGCGGCCATTCGTTTCAACAACGGGAAAGGTCCTGAACTTATATCCTTTTTCCGCAACGATCGCGAGGACATCTGCGATGAACATCCCGGGGCTAACCGTAATCGGCTCCTGGATCAGCCCGTGCACGTCGTTCTTGACCTTCGCGACCTCCTTGATCTGGTCGCGCTCGCTCATGTTGTAATGGATGAGCCCGAGGCCCCCGTTCCGCGCCATCGCAACCGCCATGTCAGCCTCGGTCACGGTGTCCATATCGGCCGAGATGATCGGCATCGGCAGCTCAAGGCGATCGGATAAACGCGTATTGAGGTTCGTTGAACGCGGGAGGATATCGCTGAAGCGGGTTGCCAGCGTCACATCATCAAACGTCAAACCGACCGTGCGGTGGGCGTGGAAAAAGGAATCGGTGTCCAGGTAGAAGACGGAATCCCCGTCCGAAACGTCACTCAGGTGCGCCATTTTCGATTTACAAATCCATATTTGCACCGAAGCAAGCGCAAACTAAGCTCTGCCGCCGTGACTCGTCTCGGCTTTCAGTTTGTTCCCTATCGGCGTCCGCTCGCAATCCCGCTACAGACCGCCCGAGACACCTGGTTCGAGCGCGAAGGCATTCTCGTGCGCCTTGAGGATGGGCAAGGGCGAATCGGCTACGGTGAGGTGGCCCCGCTCACCGAATTCGGCTCCGAATCGCTTGCTGCGGCCCTCGATTATTTCGGAACGCTGGGAACGGAGATCACCAGCGGCACCCTCGAAGCGGTGCCGGAGGCGCTCCCGTGTTGCCGTTTCGCCCTCGGTTCGGCCGTCTCGATGATTGAATTTCCGGACATTCCCTACGCCCTCCGCAATTGTGCTCTGTTGCCGACCGGTGAGGCTGCTTTCACCGCAATGGATGGGCTCGTGCGGGGCGGCGGCTTCCGGGACTTCAAACTGAAAATCGGCATCCAGGACCTGAATACGGAGCTCGCCCTCGTCAACGGCCTCGTCTCGCTGTTGCCCCGGGGCGGTTCGCTCAGGCTCGATGCCAACGGAGCCCTCGATGTCCAGCAGGTCCTGCACTGGCGCTCCTTCCTTGCGGGCGAAGATCGGATTGCCTTCATCGAGCAACCGCTTCCACCGGGACAAGAATCGGCGATGCGGGAAATTGCGACGAGCGGAGAACTGCGCATCGCGCTCGACGAATCGGTTGCTTCACTGGAGGCGCTGGGTCGCTTCCTGGGGCCTCTGCGCTGGCAGGGTCCGATCATCATGAAAAGTTCGATTCTGGGGTCGCCGGCGGCCCAACGAGAGGTTCTCCGACGGGAGGGGGTAGCGACGATTTTTTCCTCCGTTTTCGAAACCGCAATCGGCCTGCACGCGGTCCTTCGGCTGGCGCAATCTGCGGGGACCACAGAAGCTCTGGGTTTCGGGACGATCGCGTTTTTTGCCGATACGCTTGGCGGATTCACGAACGCGCCGGTCCTTCGTTCCGAGACCGTGTCACCGGAAATCCTCGACCATGTATGGGAAACGGTATGCAGCGAGTTTGTGCTCAGTTAAGGCGCTGGGGAGTGCAGCCGGTTGCAGGCGAGGGGGAGGAGCGCCTGGCGGCGGCTGATGCGGCCGATTGTGGGCGCTTTCTGGGGCAATGCCTCGCGGCCTGGGAATCCGGTCATGATCTCGTCCTTCTCGGTGCGGATTGGACCCCCCGGGGGCAGGTCGAGGCGTATCGTGTGGCGGCTACTTTCGTGGAGACGGAATCTGCCGCCCGGTTGCGGTTGGCGCACGGCCCGCTCATCCTCATTTCCACTGGAGGAAGCTCGGGAAAACGGCGATTTGCCGTGCATACCGGAGGGACCCTTCTCGCCGCCGCCGCCGCCTTCGTCACCCGGTTCGGCCTCGGGTCGGCCAACACATGGAACGTGCTGCCACTCCATCACGTGGGCGGCATGATGAGCGTGTTGCGGTCCGCCTTGGCCGATGCGGCCTGGGGCACCGGCCATTACCGGGAGTTGCAGGCAGTGGAATCGACTCCCCTGATCCATGGTTCACTTTCGCTCGTTCCGACGCAGCTCCAGCGCCTCCTCGCGGACAGACGATCGGTTTCCATTCTGAGGCGCTTCGGTTACATATTCATCGGTGGCGCCGCCCTCGATCCCGCCCTTGCCGACCGGGCCCGGCAGTTGGACCTGCCCTTGGCACCCTGTTACGGGATGACCGAAACGGCGGCGATGGTGACCGCGCTCGATCCGGAACGTTTCCTCGCGGGGGAGGACGGCTGTGGGGTACCGCTCCCCCACGTCTCGATCGGCTTCTCCAGAACTTCGACAAACGCACCGGAACGAATCGAGATTCAAGCCCCCTCCGTCGCCTTTGGCTACGCGCCGGACGGTCTTTTCGAGAGACATCCGTTTGTCACCGCTGATCTCGGTTATCTGGCGCCGGGGGGGAGCCTGCAGGTCTGCGGCAGAACCGATCGCATCCTCATCTCGGGGGGTGAAAACGTGGATCCGGAACGGGTAGCGAGCGTGCTTTGCCGGATCCTTGGAACGAGCGAAGTCCATGTTTTCGGGGTGCCGGACGCTGATTGGGGACAACGCGTCGTCGCCTGTGTGGCAGGGGTTCCCACCTCTCAATTGGAGGCAAGACGGTGGGAGAGCGAGCTGGCCAAAGCGGAGCGCCCGAAGGCGATTATTCCGGTGGAGTCGATTCCCCGAACCTCGATGGGAAAACCGGATACGCTCGCGATGATCGCAGCCTGGGAGCAGCAGTCCCGCTTGCCGGGTTAGCAGGCATGGGTTTGAATACCGGGATGGCGGGAACGGCGGTAGTTTTCAGCCCGGCATTCCGGGAACACGACACGGGAGACTTTCATCCGGAGCAGCCCGCGCGTATCGACTGGATTCTGAGTTTTCTCGCAGAGGAGGGGATCGACCGGAGGGTCACGTGGCTCCGGCCTGAACCGGCGCCGGTTAGAGCCATCGAATCCGTTCATTCGAGGGATTACCGGGGATTTGTCGAATCGACCTGCCTTTCCGGGGGACGTTCTCTCGACGGAGGGGAAACGATCGTGTCGGTGCAATCCTATGAAGTGGCTCTCCTCGCTGCCGGTGCCGCCATGCGTGCGGTGGACGCGGTCATGCGGGATGGTTTTGGAAATGCCTTCTCTCTTGCGCGACCTCCCGGCCACCACGCCCGACCAGGGGCGGCAATGGGTTTTTGCATCTTTGATAATATCGCGATCGCGGCCCGGTATGCCCTGGACCAGTACAATCTGGAGCGGGTCGCGATCCTCGACTGGGACGTGCATCACGGCAACGGCACACAAGAGATCTTCTACCGGGACCCGCAGGTCTGGTTTGGCAGCTGGCATGAGGCCCCGCTCTATCCGCTGACGGGCGATACGGATGATGAAGGTATCGCATCCGGCATCGGCACCATCCTCAATTGTCCGGTGTCGGCGGGAGCCACGCGCGCGGATTATGAAGCGGCTTGGAACGATCATTTGCAACCGGCCCTCCGTTCCTTTGCGCCTCAGCTCATCCTTGTTTCCGCGGGGTTCGATGCACACGAACGGGATCCATTGGCAAATGTCCGGTTGCAGACGGAGGACTATCGGTGGCTCACAGCGCAGGTATGTGCTTGCGCGGCCGAGTTGTGCGACGGCCACCTCGTTTCTGTCCTCGAAGGGGGCTACGATGCGGTTGGCCTTGGTTCCTCGGTCGCCGCGCACGTGGATGCCCTTTGCACCGCTTCCCGATGAGGGAACGGAGCAGGCCCTGGCACCCTCATCGTGCGGTGCCGGCGGAATCGAGGATTTCGGCGTGCGGACCGAGGGCGTCGCGCAGATTGCCGGTCGGCTGCCGGGTCTGATAATGAAGCAGCCGTCCGCCCCCTTCGTTGAGGTCCTCGTGGAACTCGACGGAGCCATCGAGACGCAGGACATGGCCGCCCGCGGAACCATAGACGCCCGGAGTGGAGGCGGATTCATCGGCCCATCTCCCATTCATCATCAGACCTCGGGTCCAGGCGAGGGGCGTCGTCGGCGGCGCCTGGGGGGAGAGGCGGTTCGCGACCGCAAAGCTCAACGGAAAACCATCAAAGGCAGGATGCAGGCGCCAGTTTCCGGTCCCGGAGGCCGGAGGCGTTGCGATGACTACCGGCAGGCGGGCCGCAGATGTCGTGAGTGGATCGTCCGGAAGGATGAAATGCTGCGGATCATTGAAGCCGGTATGTTCTGCGAGAACCCGCGCCCAATCGTGCACGGACTCCGCGTCGAGCGTGCGCAGGCGACGGCCGTCCGTCGTGTAGGCGAGGTAGGCGGCGTGAATCTTGCGCAACTTGTCCTGCGCGACGGTGCGCCGGGCACGCTCCTGGATCCCGGAGACAGCGGGGATCAGGAGGACAGCGAGAATACCGATGACGGCGATGACGGTCAGAAGCTCGACAAGCGTAAACCCGGGCAAGCCCAACATTTTTCGAAACGCTCCTCTCATGAGCGTTATTGATGGAGGAAAAGGTGTGCCGGCGCAATCTTAAAGCGTTAGGAAAGGAGGGTTCCGGTGCCCGCCAGCGGCATGGAGGCGGCTGAATTTAGAGGGCGTAGGGCAGGGGATGCGCCCGGCAGAGCTCGAGCGCGATTTCCTTTGCGTGCGCGATCGCGCCGTCGTCCTCCGGCGCCTGAAGGACCTTATCGATCGCTTCGACAATCCGCCGGAAGTCATTTTCGTCCATTCCCCGACTCGTGCAGGCGGGGCTGCCCACGCGCACGCCGCTGGTCTGGAATGGGCTGCGGGTTTCTCC
Source organism: uncultured Puniceicoccaceae bacterium (assembly GCA_964629165.1). Taxonomy (GTDB): domain Bacteria; phylum Verrucomicrobiota; class Verrucomicrobiia; order Opitutales; family Oceanipulchritudinaceae; genus CAWVVV01. The sequence goes on along the minus strand of CAZVQJ010000010.1, from coordinate 22,262 downwards.
CGGAATCGTGTTCTTGTTCGTCGTGATATGCGCGCGATCAAGGGCTTCCTGCGCTTTTTTTCCGGTCAGGTCGGGAAGGTTCGGACGAAGATCGATGAGGACGAGATGGTTGTCGGTGCCACCGCTGCAGAGCGTGTAACCGCGTTCAATGAGGGCCTCGGCCATGGCGGCAGCATTCTTCCGGACCTGGGAGGCGTACGTCTTGAACTCCGGTTTCAGGCATTGGCCGAAGCAGACCGCCTTGGCGGCGATGACGTGCATCAGCGGGCCGCCCTGCCCCCCCGGGAAAATGGCGCTGTTGAGCTGTTTGGCGAATTTTTCCTTCGCCAGGATGAGACCGCCCCGCGGGCCCCGCAGCGTCTTGTGGGTGGTCGTCGTGACGAAATCACAATGCGGGACGGGGTTCGGGTGTTCCCCCGCCGCGACGAGGCCTGCGACATGCGCGATATCCGCGAGGATGTAGGCATCTACGCTGCGGGCGATCTGCGCCATGCGTTCGAAATCGATGATGCGCGGATAGGCCGAGGCTCCGACCGTGATCATCTTGGGCCGTTCGCTTTCGGCTTGCGCCTGCAGCGCATCGTAATCGATGCGTCCGGTCTCTGGATCGACGCCGTAGTGCACGACATCGTAGAGCTTGCCGGAAAAGTTGACCGGGCTGCCATGGGTGAGGTGGCCGCCGTCGGAAAGGTTCATCGTGAGGAGCTTGTCGCCGGGCTGGAGGACGGCCGTGTAGACGCCGAAGTTTGCCTGGCTCCCGGAGTGGGGTTGCACGTTGGCGAACTCGGCGCCGAATAGCTCCTTCGCCCGGCTGATCGCGAGCGCCTCGGCTTGATCGACCGCTTCGCATCCGCCATACCAGCGTTTACCGGGATAACCTTCCGCGTATTTGTTCGAGAGTACACTGCCGGTCGCCTCGAGGACGGCAGGCAACGTGAAATTCTCCGAGGCGATAAGCTCGAGATGGTCTTCCTGGCGGGCCCGTTCGGCCTTGATTGTGGCAAAAAGCTCGGGATCAAGGTCGGCAAGTCCGATCGGGGAGAGGGCGTTTCCGGAGTCGGATGACATAAAATTATGGATACGGGTTGTAGCGGATCTAGAGCGCTTCCTGGACCGGCCGGACCGTGTGGAGTGTGTTGTTGCGCCATTCGCGCAGGGCGAACCATCCGGAAGTTGAAGCCCGCTGTTCGGAAATGCGCTCGCGGAACGCCGCGATCTCTTCGGAAGCGGCTTCGGCCGGCGGTTGTGATTTTTTCACGACAAAGGCGAAATGGGTGCCATGTTCATCGACGATGGCGTCGGAGATCTGCCCCTCGCGGAGATGGCGGGCGTTGTTCCAGACCGACGGTTCCACCGTTTCGGGGAGGGAAGCGGGGGTAAAGGTTTCAGTTGTCTCGACCGAGAACCCGGTGGCTTCTGCAACGCTCTCGAAATCTTCCCCGCCCGCCACGGCGGCATGGATCTGTTCCTCCCATTCCTGCGCCTGTTGGGCGAAGAGACGGCGTTTTTCCTCGGCCTGATAATCATTCAAGACCTCTTCCCGAACGGCGCTGAGGGGTTGGAGGGCCTCGGGCAGGACTTCGTCGATGACGACAAGGACCGCGCCGTTGGGGGTTTCTGCGAGATCGCCAAAATACCGGTTGCTTGGGCCCGCAAAGGTCCAGACCGATTGGAGGGCGGCCGGCGGGACACCGAAATCACTGGGCACCTCGTTGCGGGCGAATGGTTCGAGGGCACGCACTACGCCGCCGAATTGTTCGACGGCGGCATCGAACGTGTCCGAGTGCCGGACAATCTGTTCGTTGTAAAGGTGGTTCGTGAACGCGTCGGACTGGTCTTTGGCGATGCTGACGGCTGCTTCGCGGCGGAGATCGGCGATGACCTCTTCCCGGGCTTCATCGAGCGTTACGTCGGCCGGAGGATCGGTTTCGACGAAGGAAGGTTGGCGTTGATAGCGAAACCGGAACTGGTTGAACCAGCCTTCGATTTCGGCCTCGGAGGGGATTGCGGTCTGATCGACAAAAGCGTCCGCGTTGAAGAATACGGCCGAGGCCTGGATGCGCTCCGGGAGGGTATAGCGCCCGGGGTTCTGTTCGTAGAATGTCTGCAGGCTCTCCTCGGTGGGTTCGACGTTTCCGTCAAAGGCGTCGAGCGAAAGCGTGGCGACGCGGAGGATCCATTCGGTCTGATTTTGTGCAAAGCTGGTGCGCGCTTCGAAAGGCAGCACATAGCCCGGGCCTCCGAGGGCATCGCGGACCTGGGAAATCCGGTAGTCCTCGCGCAGGACACGCGCAAGGATCCCTTCTTCGTAACCCGTCGAGAGTTGTGCGATGTACTCGCTATAGCGGTCGCGGTCGAAGACGCCTGTGGTCGGGTCAACAAAGGTCGAAAGCGATGAAATGTAGGCGGTGAGCGCCTCCTCGGAGGGTTGGGGAATGAGCCATTGATCGGCCAGGCCGAGGGCGGCCACCCGCAGAAGCGCGTATTCCTCGAGGGAACGGGCGGCGCTTCCGAGCCCCGGATCGAACTGCATGAATGGGTCGATCTGGAGACTGATTTCAGCGTGCTCCTGAATGCGCTGCACGTCGCGCGGATTGTTGAGGTCGTACCCGTGGTATTCGGCTCGCCGGACCTCGAATGTCTGGCCTCCCCCGAAGAAGCTCTGGTTCCCGATCGTCAGCACGAACGTCACGATGATGACGAGGAGGAGAGCGGAAAAGAGCCACTTGTTGTGTTTGAGGAAGAAGTTCTGGAGATCCGTAATCATGGGAGGTGCCGATGGGCCGGGAGAAATCGTCCAAGCTAGATTTGACCGCAAACCTGTCAAGGTCATCGGAAGGTCGCGACGACCCCGGCGGGAGGTTTATCCGGTCAGGATTTTTGGGCGCTTGGGAGGTCCGCCGTTTCGACTCCCGAGAGGTTCTCGAAAACCTCGTCGAGGGGATCCCGGTCGCTGCCATGGGCGGCGAGGTCGGACACCTCGTGGAGATAGTGTTGCAGGAGCGGATCTGTATCAGAGAGAAACTCGACCCCTGCGGAGTTCCCGTGATTCGCAAAGGTTTCGTGAAAGCTGGCGAGAGAGAAGTGCGCGAGTGGTTTCGACGGCCGATAGTAAGTCTCTTCGATTCCGTCTTCGTTCGCTTGCCGGATGGGGGTGATCCAGTCGTTTTCCGCGAGGAGTTCGAGCGCGGTGTTGAGCACATTCCCGGGGACCCGAAGTCGTTCGGAGAGTTCCGTCGGAGAGGGGGCGTCGGCGGCCACGTGGAAGCGACGGGCGATGTAGAGAAAGGCGGCGAGGGTGACGATTTCCTGCGTGCGCACACTGATGCGTTGCCAGACCTCGCGGTGGGTCAGGAAGCGCACGTTCTGGATCGCGTAGGTGAGCTGCGCGCCGACGAGAACGAAGGTCCAGAAGAAATAGAGCCCGAACATCATCACGAAGAGGATGCCCAGCGATCCGAAGAAGCTCTTCATCCGGATCACCTGCTGCACATAGAAGATGGAGAGAAAGTTGTTCGCGATGAGTGCGATCGCGACGAGTGTGGCCCCGATCAGGGCAGGGCGCATCCGGACGGTGGTGTTCGGAAAAAACTGGTATCCAAAGGTGAGCAGGACAATGAGCATGAGGATTGCGAGGAGCGGCGTGAGAGCCACGATGATCGCAGTGATGCTGGCGCCGAACGGCAGCCAGTCGAAGAAGCCGGCGAGCGTGGAGGCGGAAAAGAGGGCGGTGGAACCGAGGCCAAGCAATGCGCCGAGACTCAGGAAGGTCCAGTAGGAGACGATCCGCTGGCTCCAGTTGCGGCCCCGGTGGACCCCCCAGACGGCGTTGAAGGTTTTTTCGATCGTCGTCAGCAGATTGATCCCGACGAAGATGAGGACGACGATGCCAATGATCCCGAGTGCGCTGCCGCCGCCCGTATTCACTTGCCCGACAATGTCTTCGGCTCCGCTGACGATCTGGTCGATGAGGAGGTCGAGCTCGGTCGGTGCGTCCGGGGACTCCTCGACTGCGGAGACATTGATGTATTCCCGCAGGGTGGGCGCGACAAAGAGGAGGATCTCCTTGATCTGCGCTTCGGGGTCGGTCTTGAGATAGGATCCGGAGATCATCACGACCAATGCGACGAGCGGACCGAGACCGATGAGAGAGGCATAGCTGAGGCCCGCCGCGCGCATCAACAACTGGTTCTGTCCGATTCCTTCGTAGGTCAGGCCGACGACGCGGAAAAAACGCGTGCGTGCGCGCGAGAGACTCTCGATGTCTGCCGAGCGTGACTGCCAGATCGCCTGCTGGATGAAGCGCCGGATGTGAAGCAATGCGGAACGCATGGGAGAAAACTACAGAAGCGCGCTCGGTGACGGCTGGCAACTGCAACGACATCCCCCGCCGCCGGTGCTGCCCGCCCGGAAAACGGACCTTCAGCCCTCCAGCAGCAATGGGCGCAAGGTTGTGAACCACCCGAAGATGATGGCGCCGGTGAGGCTGAGGAGTGCCGCGCTCACCATCACGCGGAAACGCAGAGTCAGCGTGCAAACAAAGATGCCGATGCCGTAGGCGACGCTGGCGAGGGCAAGGTAGAGGCCGGTGGACTCCCCATTGACCATCGATGCCCAGTAGAAGTAGCCGAAAAACCCGAGACCCAGCATCGCCCGGAACCGGAGCAGCGGGTAGATCTCGGTCGCGGCGAGAACGAGGCAAAACCCGAAAAAGAGATCGAGGATCCCGAGGATGAGAAGCGGTTTCTGGAAGGCTGCGGCGAGCGCATCGGGATCCTGGTTCAGAATCAACTCGATCGTCGTCCAGGACGGATAGATGAAGGTGAGGGCAGAGATGAAGCAGACCGTCGCGAGGGTCGGGATGGCCAGCGAAGCCGCCCGGTGCTGCCAGCGGATCTCTTCCTTCAGGTAATGGGTTTCCTCCGTCTGGCCCTCCGCTGCCGCCAGCATGGCTTCGACTGAGAGCACTTCCCGCTGATCGTCGGCGACCTGCGCTCCCGACGGTTTCTTTTGCGGTTCGTCGCGCAGGCTGAGGCGTTTTTTGGAAGGAAAGACCAGCTCTGCCAGTTGCCGGTTTGACCCGATGGTCGCCCACGCTTCAAGCGTGTCATCATAGTAGAGGGTCTCGCGGGTCACCTGGCCGGCGTCGGCCAAGGTCGCCAGCTTGTCCACATCGAACGGGCCGCGCGCCTGTTCGGAATCAGCTGGACGGATGTAATAGGCTTCGTCCATCGGGTAGGTGGCATGCTGGAAGCAGGTTAGGAACGGGCAAGCCTAAAGCCGGGGCCGGACTCACATCCGCACAACTTCATCCGGGATTTACGAGTGGGTCGCCTCGTCATCCTGCAATCGAGCGGGGGTGTCGCCGGTCCAGCGGAGTTTCGAGCGAAGAAGGGCAAAATGGGAAAGGTGTTCCGGTTGCAGGAGGGGGAAATAGCGGTCCGGGCTCATCCGCACCCGGATGGGAAGGAGAGGAGCCCCGTCCTTCATCAGAATGCCATCGGCGGAGACCTGAACGGGCGTGTCCGCCGGTTGCAGTTCGACGGATAGCTCGACATGCTCATCGAGGACAATCGCGCGGTTCGTCAACGTGTGCGGATTGATCGGGGTGAGGACCAGGGCATGCGCGTCAGCATGAAGGATCGGTCCGCCCGCTGACAGATTGTAGGCGGTTGACCCGGTCGGGGTGGAGACGATCAGCCCATCCGCGTAATAGGCATTCACAAAACTGTGAGCCGTTTTCACACTGAGGCGGGCGAGGCGGGAGGTGGCGGCGCGGATGACGAGATCGTTCAAGGCCCAGCGAACCTGCCCGCGGGCATCCGTGATTTCGAGGAGGCGGCGCCGGGAGACTGGAGGGGGGGCTGCGAGGATCCGCGCAAGTTCGATCGCCGCTGTCGTGGGGGTATAGTTGGCCATGAACCCAAGGGTTCCGAGATTGACCCCCATTACGGGTACGGGCCGCTCCGCGATCGCCGGAACGACGCCGAGGAGACTGCCATCACCCCCCACAACCACACACAGGTCGACCGCTTGCAGCGCGTCCGCCTGAAGCGGGTAATCGGTCGTGATGGTGGCGTGCCAGCCGCAGGCACGGGCCGTCTCCGTCAGTCTGCGGGCAACCTCCTCGGCATTGTCTTTCGTCCGGTTGACGACGATGAGGATGCGTTTCGAGTCACTCATGCTTTCGGCGCAACCTGAGGACCGGCGGGAGCCGTCGCAACTTTCTTCCACCCGGCGAGGTACTCAAGATTGCCGTCAGCGCCATGAAGCGGACTTTCGCAAGTCCCGATCAACGCCGCACCCGGAAGATTTTCCCGAACCCATCCCAGGATCTCCTCGAGCACCCGTGCCCGCACGCCGGCGTCCCGGATCACGCCTTGTCCCGCGTCCACTTCCGCTTTGCCAGCCTCGAATTGTGGTTTCACAAGGGCGATGAGGTGCCCGTCGTCCAGCAGCAGCGGCCAGATCGCCGGCAATACCTTCGTGAGCGAAATGAAAGAGAGGTCCATCACGATGAGGTGGAAAGCCGTTCGATCCAGTTGATCGGCAGTGAGGTAGCGGGCATTTAGCCGTTCAAGATTGGTCACCCGCGAATCCGTGCGGAGCTTGTAATGGAGCTGCCCATGCCCGACATCCACACACGTCGCCGAGGCTGCGCCGTGCTGCAGCAGGTAATCGGTGAACCCGCCCGTCGATGCGCCCACGTCGAGAAAATGGGCCCCGGCCACCGGCAGGGGAAAGCGCTTCAGATATCCGGCGAGCTTTTCCGCTCCCCGTCCCACGTAGCGGGAGCTTTCGGCGATCGAGAAAGCGAGATCCGTCGGCACCTCCCGCCCTGGTTTGTCGAGCACCCGTGACGGCTCCCGGACTTTCCCCGCGCGGATCAAGCCCTGGGCCTGGGCCTTGCTCTCGGCCACGCCCCGTTCCACGAGCAAATCGTCCAGCCGCATGCGGCCGGGCTTACGTCCTTTGCCTGCCATCGGCGTACGCAACGGGATCCCGTCGGCCGTGTCCACTTTCATTGCTGCAAGGGCCAAAATAGGCACCGCTTCGGTCGAGGCAGGAAGCCGTGCCCTTTCCTGGTCGGGAATGAGGAAATAAGCCCATCAAAGGGAAAAAGCTCCGTTGGGCACGTTATTCGCGACTGCGGTCGACTTTTCTTTCGTAAAAATTTCGTAACTTCCTGCCATCCAGAGGTTTTCCCAGTAACTATGCGGGATTGGAGGGGCGTGCAGGAAGAGGAGGAAGGGGCGCCACGACCGGAATCGACTGTGAACAACTCGTGAATAACCCGAAACGAGTGCTGCCGGAATGACCTAAGTCCTTGCAAGCGCGCAAATTAATCAGGAACGTGGCTTGACCTCTGTGGGGCAAAATGGCAAAAAATGGCAAGAAGTGGTCGATAGGACCTTTTGCCCTCATGACAACCCAGCCAGCAGTCGTCGATTATTTCGGTGAGTTCTCTCACCGGCTGGACGCGCGCAACCGGGTGACGGTGCCGTCGCCGTGGCGGGTGCCGGGGGACGAGGGCAACTACTATTTTGCCTGGCCGCACCCGGAAGGCTGCCTCGCGGTATTTCCGCCGGACATGCTGGCGGAGCTGAAGGAGAAGGCGCAGGCCATGCGGATCAGCAATCCCCGCGCGAACCGGCTTCTGCGTTCCGTCTTCGGGCGGGGCAGCAAGTTCGGGTGCGACAAGCAGGGCCGGATTCTCTTGCCACAATCGCTCCTTGAACATGCCGGAGCGGATCGGGATGTCGTCCTCGTCGGGGTTGGCCGGCATTTCGAGGTCTGGAGCGCGGAGCGTTACGAAGCGGCCGAAGACGACGATTTCGACATGCTTTCGGCGATGCAGGAACTCGGATTTTAACCCACGGAAAAACTATGTCACTTCGACTTCCCCTGGACTCCACGATCCTGAACTCAGGTGAACCGCGTCATTTTCAGCGTTGGGATTTTCCCGGTGTTCCGAGAATCCAGCGCGAACCCGCTCCGCGTTCCTCGCGTCGACGCAGGTTCACCGGGGGATTGAAACGGGTGTTCTGGGTTTGGCGCCGTCCGGCCGGTTGACATGCGGGTGATGGAGGGACATGTGCCAGTATTGCGTGATGCGGTGCTCGAGCTGCTCGAGGCGGGGCAGGCACCCGCGCGTTGGCTCGACGCCACCTTTGGAGGAGGCGGTCACACGCGCGCGCTTCTGGAGGCGCATCCGGGGAGCCGGGTGGTAGCCTTCGACACGGACCCGGCGGCGGTGGAGCGGGCGGAGGAAGTCCGCCGCGAATTCGGCGCTCGTTTCGAGTTTGTGGCGACGAACTTCGAGGCGCTTGAAGAGCGGACGGAGGGCCTTTTCGATGGGATCCTCTTCGACCTTGGGCTCTCGTCCTTTCACCTCGATACACCGGAGCGCGGATTTTCTTTTCGGCAGGATGGTCCCCTCGACATGCGCCTCGATCCGGAACGCGGAGAAAGTGCGCACGAGTTTCTGGAGCGCGCAAGCCGTCACGACCTTGTGCAGGCGGTGCGCAACTACGGGGAGGAAGCGCGCTGGCGCCGGGTGGTCGAAGCGATCGAAGGAGCCCGGGGAACCGGGGCTCTCGCCCGGACGACAACCTTTGCGGCGCTCGTGGAAGAGGCGATTGGGCCAGCGGCCCGGCGATACACGCGGATCCATCCGGCGACAAAGACGTTCCAGGGCATCCGCATCGCCATCAACCGCGAACTGGAGGTCATCGAAACGGCGTTGCCCGCAGCATTTGCGCGACTCGCGCCGGGCGGGCGCCTCGCCGTGATCAGTTTTCACTCACTCGAAGATCGCATTGTGAAGCGTTATTTTCGCCGGATGGCGGGCCGCCCGGAACATGCTCGCGACAACCGGGGGGCGGACGAACGGGAGGTCCACGCGAAAGAGATCACGCGCCGCCCAGTCACGCCCGCGGAGGATGAATGCGCCGCCAATCCGCGTGCGCGTTCGGCCAAACTGCGGGTCCTTCGGAAACTACCCAATCCCCCTGCATGATGAGAAGCCGTGCTCCTGCCTTTCGCCCCACACGTTACTGGTCGTATATCCTGAGCTTGCTCGCGGGCCTTGTCATCATCTCCGCGATGGGCGGGTTGACGCTCGTCTGGCTGCGGCAGCAGATCACCGATACGGCGACGCGCATCCAGGTGACACAGCGGGAGCGGATCGAGGTGGAACGGCGCCTGGAATACTTGAGTTCCCGCATTGCGGAGATGCACCGTCCGGATGTCCTCCGGGCACAGGCGGCCTCCATGGGCCTGACGCTCACCCGACCTGACGCGCGGCAAATTGTCCGGATGGGACCGCTTTCAACGCCCCCTCGGGAGTGGCTCGACGGGGTCGTTCCTCTCGCGCCTGCGACCTCGGTCCATGACCTGAGTCCGGACCTCGCGGCCATCGAATCGATTCGGCGCTACGGAAACTGATGGCCCGGACGTTTGCATCGCTCTGGAGAATCCTTCTCGTCGTCGCCGCCGTCATCGGTGGCTTCGGGGCAGTCCTCGTGCGTTTGTATTTTCTCCATGTCGAGGGCAGCGCCGAGTTGCGCGCGTTCGCGGTGGAGAGCCGGGAGCTGACCGTCGCGGAAAGCGCCCGCCGGGGTGACATCCGCGACGTTCGCGGGAATCTCCTCGCGACGACCCGGCCACGCGTCGATATCGGAGTGGACCCGCAGGTATTTCGTCGGGAGGCCGCCGGACAGCTCTGGCAGGTTGCGCTGGAACTGGGACTGAAGCCGCGTGAAACGGTTGATCGTGTGCTCGCGGCGCAGGGAGCGACGGGGAATGGAAGCCGGTGGATCAAGTTGGCTGAAACCGACACCGAGACGCACGCCGCGATCATGCAGCGAAAAATTCCCGGAGTGTACGGAAATATTCAATACGAGCGTTACTATCCGGCGGGTTCCTACGCCGCCCATGTGATCGGGTTCGTGAACGCGGAGGGCCCGACGATGGGAGTGGAACGATTTCTCGACTTCTATCTCTCCGGTCAAAGTGGCTGGCGAGAGACGGAAGCCGATTCACGGCGCCGGGAGATGGCACAGTTCCGAGTCCGGGAGGTGGAGGCGCGGCGCGGCTATGATGTCGAGCTGACAATCGACATGGTGGTCCAGAGTTATGTTGAGGATGCACTGGCCGAAATCGTCGAAAAGTACCGCCCGGCGGGCGCGTCGATCATTGTGAGCGACCCGATGACCGGGGACATCCTCGCGCTTGGGAACTACCCATCCTTTGACCTCAACCGCTACGGGGAAAGCCCCCTCGGGGCACTCCGCAACCGCGCGGTGAGCGACCTCCTTGAACCGGGCTCGACCTTCAAGATCGTTCCGGTGGCGGCTGCCCTCGAGGAAGACCTCCTCAATCCTTTTTCGATCATCGATTGCGGTCAGGCGGTCGTGGAGTACCGGGGGCGTCAGCTGCGCCTGCCTTCGGACTCGAGCAGTCTTGGAGCCATCCCGCTGATGGATGTGGTGGCCAAGTCAAGCAACCGGGGAGTGGCCCAGATCGGACTCCTTCTGGGGGAGAATCGACTGTATGAATACAGCCGCCGCTTCGGTTTCGGAGAGCGAACGGACTGGGGCATGGTCGGGGAAGTGGCGGGAATCCTTCACCCTGTCGATGCCTGGGACGGGCTCACGATCACACGTCTCCCGGCGGGTTACGCCGTCAGCGCCACGCCGATGCAGGTCCACCTCGCGATGTCCAGCATCGCGAACGGAGGCCATCTCATGCAGCCGCGCGTCGTCCGTCGCGTGATGGACGAAAAAGGAAGGACGGTTGTCGACTTTTCGGTGCGCGAAAAGGAACGGGTGGTATCGGAAGCGAGCGCGCGGACGGTCGCTGGAATGCTCACTCGTGTCGTCTCGAACGAAGGGACTGCACGCCGCGCCATCATTCCCGGATTCGCGGTGGCCGGAAAGACCGGCACTGCCCGCAAGATCATCGATGGGCGTTATTCGACGCAGGAACATTTTGCCAGCTTCTCCGGTTTCTTTCCGGCGCAAGCGCCGAAGATCGCCATTACCGTTGTCGTCGATGACGCGAACCTGAACGGGGTCGCTTACGGTGGCGTCGTTGCGGCGCCTGTCTTCCGGGAGATTGGAGAAAAATTGATCGAATATTACGCCATGTCACCTTCACCCGAACGCCCCACCGGGGTGCTTGCATGGTTGGGCCGGGAGGTCGCGCCGTGAACGCGCTCCTTGCCCCCCGAGTCCAACCCTTTCGGAGCAGTCCGTTTGCCTTTCAGGGGCTCACGGCGCAACTCCTTGCTCAGGGAATCCAACCGCGAACCATCACCATGCGCAGCATTCAAGATCTGCTCGATCCACTCGCGATCCTCGAGGTGACCGGCCGCCTGGAGGTCGCCGTGCGTGCCCTCTGTACCGACAGTCGTCGATCGACGCCGGGAGCGCTTTTCTTTGCCCTGCCGGGACGACGAACGCACGGGCATCGATACGTCGAGGAGGCGGTCGAGCGCGGAGCCGTCGGTGTTGTCTGCGAGGAAGATATCTGGGTCCCGCGGGGAACTGCGGTGATCCGGGTGCGCGATATCCGTGCATCGCTCGTGGAGGCCGCCAAACGATTTCACGGACATCCGGAGCAGGCACTCGACCTGATCGGGGTGACCGGAACGAGTGGGAAAACGGTGGTCGCAACGCTGCTGCGAACGCTTCTGGGAGGCAGTCAGCCGATCGGTCTGCTCGGCACCATCCACTATCATCTCGGCCCGCGGACCCTGCCTTCCTATCGGACCACTCCGGAACCGGTGGACCTGTATTCCATGCTCGGTCAGATCCGTGATTACGGCTGTGAACAGACGATCCTCGAGGTCAGTTCGCATGGTATTGACCAGAACCGTGTGGCGGGTCTGCACTTTGGTACAGCGGCCTTTCTCAATCTGAGCGAGCAACACCTCGAATATCACGGCTCGATGGATGCCTACTTCGATACGATCCAGCGACTTTTCGACGGTCGGAACGGCCCCGTTCCCTCAAAGGTCGTGTTGAATGCCGATGATCCCTATGGGCGCCGGCTGCAGGATGCCATTCCGGGTTCTACCGAGGTCCGGACTTTTGGGTTCACGGAAGGTGCCGATGTGCGTGCCGAGAAGATCGAGTATTCGCCTCGTGGGACGATTTTCGAGGTGATTGCGGAGGGGCAGCGCAGGGCAGTGAAGTCCCCGCTGATCGGTCGTTTCAATGTGAGCAATGCGCTTGCTGCGATGTGTCTCGCCCGGGTGAGCGGCCTCGGCTGGAGCGAGATCATCGATCGGCTCGAAACAGCGCCTGCCGTGCGTGGCCGAATGGAAGTGATCGAGGAGGGCCAGCCGTTTTCGGTCGTGGTGGATTACATGCATACGCCGGAGGCTTATCGGGCCGGGTTGCAGGCGCTCCGGGAACTCACTTCGGGAAAACTCATCACCGTTTTCGGCTGCGGAGGGGACCGGGACCGGAGTGCGCGACCGAAAATCACGGAGGAGGTCGTGCAGGCTTCGGACATTGTCATCGCGACGGCAGACAATCCCCGTTCGGAGGCGCTCGAAGCGATCTTCGCGGACATGCGCGCCGGTGTCCGTGCGGGCGATGCGATTCATTTTATCGAGAACCGCCGCCATGCCATCAGTGTTGGTCTCGATGTCGCCGGGCCGGGCGATCTCGTCCTTATCGCGGGCAAGGGGCATGAGACGTATCAGGAATACACGGACACGGTGATGCCTTTTGACGACCGTGCGATCGTCCGGGAACTTCTTCGGAAAAAACAACGATTCGAGCGCGGGGAATGATGGCGTTCGCTCCAGAGCAGTTGGCTAACTGGACCGGAGGCACCTGGTCTGGTCTGCCGGTGCGGGCGATTACGGGATTCGCAATCGATTCACGACGGGTTTCCCGCGGGGACTGTTTTGTCGCGCTCAAAACGGACCAGCGCGATGGACATGACTTTATTGCTGACGCTTTTGCGGCGGGAGCCTCCGCAGCGATTGTCGCTTCTTCGGTCGGCCAGAGTGGACCGGTCCTGCAAGTGGAAGATCCCCTCGGCGCGCTTCAGGCGTGTGCACGGGCCCATCGCGCGGCCTTTCCGGGGCGTGTGATCGCGGTGACCGGGAGTTGCGGCAAGACATCGACGAAGGAGTGGTTGCGACAGCTGCTCGGGCCGGACGAGACGCTTGCGACGGAGGGGAACCTGAACAATTACCTCGGCGTTCCGCTCACGCTTCTCCGGCTCGATCCTTCCAAACACCGTCAGGCCGTGATCGAAGTGGGCATCAATCAGGAGGGAGAGATGGCACCGCTGGCGGCGCTGATTGCCCCCACGGACGGGGTCGTCACAGTGGTTGCCCTGGCCCATGCGGGGGGCATCGGCGGCCTCGAGGCCATTGCCCACGAGAAGGCGGCACTCTTGCGGGCGGTTCCGGTGAACGGGCTGCTGATCTTTCCGGAGGACTGCCTGCGGTATGTTGATTTCCGTGAGTTGGCACCCCGGGCAACGGTTGTGTGTTCCTCGGAGAATCCGGCTGTTGAAGCGGAGGTCGGGCAAACCGTCATTTTTGAAACCAAGCTACGTGGTCGATCTGAAACTCGACTACAGAGACAGAGACAGATAAACAGAGAGAGAGCGGAGGAGGAGTCGAATGACAGGGACTCCCTTGAGATCCGGTTCCCGGCACCTCCTCCGCTTATTCTTCACCTACCCCCGCTCTCCCGCGGCATGCGAGAGAACGCCGTTCTCGCCGCCGGCGTCGCGAAGGCTCGGGGGATCCCGTCCGCGTTGATTGGTGAGCGTGCGAGCCGGTGGCGTCCGGCTTCGCAGAGGGGAGAGATCGTCTCGAAAGGCAAGAAGGTCTTTTATGTCGATTGCTACAACGCGAACCCGGCCTCGATGATCGACGCGATCGAGCATTTTTCGGAATCCTTCGCGGGCCAGCCACGGCTCTTTGTCCTGGGCTCCATGCGCGAGTTGGGAGAGTATGCCGAGTCGGCGCACGCGGGGGTCGGAGCGCGTCTCCAACTCGCGGCGGCGGACCGGGCGGTCCTCATCGGAGAGGGAGCGCCTGCCATGCTAAAGGGGGCGCAGTCCGCCGGGAACCCGCGCGCGCAGATCGTCGGGGTGGCGGAAACCGCCCAAGCGGCCGGCGAAGTGAATCGATTCGAAGGCGCGATCCTGCTCAAGGGCAGCCGTGCGTATGCGCTCGAGCGTTTGCTCAACGAATTGTCTGACGAGGGCGCAGAGGAGGAGGAACGGGCATGTTGAACGAACTCGCGCAGTGGGACGACACGCCCCTGCGGCTCTTCCGCTACATCTCCGTCCGCAGTATTGGCGGAGCCGCCACCGCCCTTCTCATCGGGCTCCTGATCGCGCCGTGGGGCATCCGGTTGTTGCAGCGATTCAAGGCAAAGCAGACGTTCCGGGGCGCGGCCGAAGTTGGACGCCTCGCGGAACTGCATGAAGCGAAGGCGGGCACGCCGACAATGGGAGGCCTCATCATCTTCGTGTCGGTGCTGATCTCGACCCTGCTCTGGGCGAAATGGAACGTTTTTGTCGCGGGCACGATGTTCGTCTACAGCGGGCTCACTGTCATCGGATTTCTCGACGATTATCTCAAGATCACACGCAAGCACAGCGGGGGCCTGCCCGGTCGCTACAAGCTGCTCGCGCAACTGGGTCTGACGGGGGTTGCACTGGGCGTTTTCATGATGCATCCAGACCTTGGGGAGATCCTGAGGGGGCTCTGGGTCCCGTTTCTGAAGGAGCCGGTTTGGGCGATGATGCCGTGGCCCCTTGTCTTCATCTTCTTTTTCCTCGTATTGGCCGGTTCGAGCAACGCGATCAATCTCACCGATGGCGTCGATGGATTGGCGATCGGATGTACGCTGACCGTGGCGATGACCTATGGGTTGATCGCCTATGCGAGCGGACACTGGCAGATCGCGGACTACCTTCTGCTGCCGTTTCTTCCGGGAGTGGGCGAACTCACCGTAGTCTGTGCCATCCTCTGCAGCGCGTGTCTCTCGTTTCTGTGGTACAACGCACATCCAGCGCAGGTTTTCATGGGTGATACGGGTTCTCTTGCCCTCGGCGGCCTCGTCGGAACAATGGCCTTTCTCACCTTGCAGCCTTTTACCCTGGTGATCGTCGGAGGTGTTTTCGTTCTCGAAGCCGCATCGGTGATTCTGCAGGTTGGGTCTTTCAAACTCACCGGAAAACGCATTTTCCGGATGGCGCCGATCCATCATCATTTTGAACTCGGGGGATGGGCGGAAACGCAGGTCGTCATCCGGTTCTGGATTCTCTCCATCCTCTTTGCGGTCGCCGGTCTTGCGACCCTCAAGCTTCGATAAAGAATGTATAATCTCGTTGAAGCATTCCCCTTTCATCGCTAAACCGCCCATCGCGTAGACTTACCATGAAATTTATCCAGATTTTTGTCCCGGTGGTGATCCTGCACCTCGTGGTGATTACCGTGCTTCTTGTCATGCCCGGCTGCCAGGCGCGAAAGACGCCACCGCCGGCGCCGGCGGGAGCCACGCCGATGTCCAGCGCGGTGAGCCCGCAGGAGAGCGCACCGGCAGACTTTGTCCCCCCCGCGGCACAGCCGCCCGCGTCGAGTCGCCCCCGTGCCGACCGTCTGCCGCCGATGCGCCCGGTCGGGTCGGAGAGTGGAGTCGATCCCGCGTTCAACGCCCACCTTCCGGTCGATGATGGCGCTCCTCTACGCCCGCTCACCCGGGGGGAAATGAGCTGGAGCACACATGACACCGGCACGACGCGGGACTATACGGTGGAACGGGGAGACACGCTCTCCGGTATCGCGCGCAAAGAAGGTGTGAGCGTGGCGGACCTCCGGGCGGCGAATAACCTTTCCGGAGATACGATCCGCATTGGGCAAACGCTGCGGGTGCCGCAAGGGCAGCCGAGCACGCGGGCCAGCTCGTCTTTCGGAGTGCCGGTCGACGCGGCCGGAGAGGAAGTTTATGAGGTGCGTCCGGGCGATACGCTCTCGGTCATCGCCCGTCGTCACGGGGTGACCGTGGCGGAATTGAAGACGAACAACGCACTGACGTCCGACCGCATTGTCGTCGGGCAGGAACTCTACGTCACGCCTCGTGGGACGGCTACCGGCAACATGACTGGAAACACTTCCTCACGT
The DNA here is from genome assembly GCA_964629165.1 of uncultured Puniceicoccaceae bacterium. Lineage (GTDB taxonomy): Bacteria > Verrucomicrobiota > Verrucomicrobiia > Opitutales > Oceanipulchritudinaceae > CAWVVV01. The sequence continues at coordinate 6,094 of CAZVQJ010000010.1, read as the reverse complement.
TCCGCTCCCGCCCCGGCCGGGGAGGGAGCGACTTATGTCGTGGCCCCCGGTGACAACCCCTCAACGATCGCTCGCCGGCTCGGCGTGGGCACGCAAGAACTGATGCGTGCGAACAACATCAGTGATCCGACAAGGATGCGGGTGGGGCAGGTGTTGGTTGTGCCGGGAGGCGGTCAGGGAACGGCGCGCCCGCCGTCGGCGGGCGCGGGAACGCAAACCCGGTCGATCGTTCCGCCGGTCGAAGCCCCCCGGGCAAACACACCGCTGCGCTCGGAGCCCACCCGTCCGTTGCAGCTCAATCCGACCACACCGGCCGAGGAATTACTCGACCCGGCAGACCTCGATGCACTGCTCGGGGATGATGTCCCGGTGAGTCCGGTCGAGGTGGTCGAACCGACGGGCGAGGGCAACTGAGCGCGACGCGATGACGTCTCACCGCCGAGCGACTTCCACGATAGAGCCCCCCGGGCGTTGGCGCAGCCGTCTGTCCGAGTCTGTCCTGCTCCTGCTCGTGGCGGCCCTGAGCCTGCTTGGCCTCCTCATTCTCTACAGCATCGGTCGCGCGCATCAGCTCCATCCAACCGAATTTCTGGGGAGGCAGCTGACGTGGATGCTGCTCGCCGGGTGCGCGCTGTGGGTGACGTCCCGCCTGAACCTCGGGAAACTGCGCAAGGTCGGCTGGCTTGCGGGCCTCCTCTCGATCGTCCTCCTCGTGCTTGTTCTCGTTCCGGGAATCGGCCTGAAGGTGAACGGGGCCCGCCGCTGGATCGATCTCGGGCCGATGAATATGCAGGTTTCCGACTTTGCGAAGATTGGTTGCCTCTTCTACTTTGCGCATTTCCTCGCCCTCCATCAGCGTGAGCTGGGCGGCTTCTGGAAGGGCTTTGTGCTTCCCTGCATGATGATTGCGGTGGTGGGCAGCCTCCTCATTCTGCAGCCGGATTTCGGGACGGCAGCGCTTTTTGCGGCGGTCGGGGTGACGCTCCTTTTCCTCGCCGGGAGTCGACTTCGCTACCTCCTGCCCACCGCGCTTTCAGCGATCGCGCTCTTTGCTCTCCTTGTGGCCCACGATCCGATCCGTCTCAAGAGGATCACTTCGTTTCTCGCTCTCGAGGAAAGTCGCAACGATGGCGGCTATCAACTCTGGCAGGCGCTCGTGTCGTTCGCGAGTGGCGGGACGACGGGAGTGGGTCTGGGAAATTCACGCCAACCGCTCAGTTTTCTTCCTGAAGCGCACACCGATTTCATCTTCGCGGTGATTGGTGAAGAGCTGGGCCTGGCCTTCACGAGTCTCACGGTGCTCGCGTTCATCGTGTTTTTTCTCATCGTGGTCTTCGAGTTGCGGAAGGCCCCCCGTCTCTTCGATTTCCTCCTCGCTTCCGGATCCTTGCTCTTCATCACCTTGCAGGCGTTGATCAACACCGGCGTGGTGACGGGGCTTCTTCCGACCAAGGGGATGTCACTGCCGTTCGTCAGTTATGGCGGCTCGAACCTCGTGGCGATGGGCATCTTTGTCGGCATCATTCTCAACCTCGTGCGCGAGTGGAATCAGGGGCTCTCGTCCACCGCTCCGGAGATCAACGGATAATGGAGGACCGGCGCCGCATCTTGATCGTTTGCGGAGGGACGGGAGGCCATCTAGCCCCCGGCATTGCGGTGGCCGAACGACTCGAACGGCGGGGGCATGGATGTCTCCTCGTCGTGAGCCGCAAGGAAATCGACGGGCGGTTACGGGAAAAATACGATCATCTGGACTTTGTGCCCGTGCCCGGAGCGGGATTTTCGCTTTCACCGGTCAAGCTGCTGCGGTTTTTCGTCGCGACCTGTGCGGCCTTCCTGCGGGCGGGGGCTATCATCGGGCGTTTTCGTCCGGATGCGGTGCTCGTTTTCGGAGGTTTTTTGTCGCCGCCATATGTCGTCTGGGGTCGGTTGCGTGGCTGCCGGATCGCTGTTCATGAGGCCAACCGTCGTCCGGGACGGGCGGTCCGGTCAATGGCTCGGCTTGCTCACCGCATGTACCTGCCACCGGGAGTGCGCCTGGGGGGCGTGCGGAGAAGCAAGGTGCGACCGAGCGGCTATCCCCTGCGTCGGGAGATCCAGCATATCGGAAAAGAAGCGGCCCGGGCGCGCTTGGGTTTTACCGGGCACCAGAAGACATTGGTCGTGATCGGCGGTAGTCAGGGTGCTTTGGCTTTGAATGAGTGGGTCAATGCCAACTATCCGGTTCTCGCCCGGGAGGGGATCAATGTGATATCGGTGACCGGTCCGCGGAAGGGGATCCAGAGCAGAGTGGATATCGAGACGGCGCAGGGCGGCGTCGCATCCGCCGTGTTCCTGCCGTTCACAGACGAAATGAATCTGCTCCTGTCGGTTGCGGACCTTGTTATTTCACGGGCCGGAGCCGGAGCCATTGCCGAGCTGACGGCCTGTCTCGCACCTTCCATCATGATTCCGTATCCGCATGCCTCGGATCAACACCAGGATGCCAACGCGCGGTTTTTTGAGCAGCAGGGGGGATGCATCATGCTTTCGCAGGCAGAGATCGACACGCGGCTGCTGCGGGAGGTTCGGGATCTCATCTTTAATGATGCGATGCTCCATCGTGTGCGGGAGAATCTGCGGGCACTCGATTTCGGGGATCAGGCCGACAGCCTTGTCAGCGACCTGCTTTCTCTGATCAACCTGTCGGCGGGTCCACGCCCGACGCAAACTGTCCGCAAGGAGGCTTCCGCATGAATGATGGAGGAACTTGGTGGGACGCCATAGACCTCGGCCCGCACTCGGTCCGTCGCCGGCACGAGCCATTGGGGCGAAAGACGACCATGCGGGTCGGAGGCGAAGCTCGTTATTATGCCGAACCGGCGACGATCGAAGATGTGACCAAGCTGTCGAAGGCGGCTCGGGAGGCGGGGGTGGAAGTCTTTTTGCTCGGCCGTGGCTCCAACCTGATCGTGATGGACACGGGCTTCGACGGGCTCGTCATCCGCCTGGTCGGACCCTACTGGCGGAAAGTCGATGTGATCGGGGGATCCATCCACGCGCGTGCCGGGGCGAGCTTGAAACAGATCTGCGGGGCAGCCGCCCGGGCAGGATTCGAAGGGTTTGAGTTTCTCGAAGGCATTCCCGGCACCCTCGGCGGATCCCTCCGGATGAACGCCGGGGCGATGGGCGGCTGGCTTTTCGATCTTGTCGAATCCGTTATCTGTCTCGAAGCGGATGGGCAGGTCGTGGAACACCCTGCGGACTTTTTCCACACCGGCTACCGCTCGTGCCCGGAACTGACGAACCGCCTCGCGCTGGCCGCAAACCTGCGGACAGGGACCGTTCGGGAACCGCCGGAGATCCGCGAAAAAATCGATGCCTACGCCCGCATTCGCAAGGAGAGCCAGCCAAGAGAACCCAGCGCGGGTTGCATCTTCCGGAACCCGCCCGGTGGTTATGCCGGACAGATCATCGAAAAGCTGGGCTTGAAGGGCACCCGCATCGGGGGCGCCGAGGTCTCCACCATACATGCCAATTTCATCGTCAACAAGGGAGAGGCAACCGCCCGCGACATCATTGGGCTGATCCGCGAAATTCGCACGCGGGTGGATGAGGAGGAGGGCGTTTCCCTGGAACCGGAAGCATTGCTCCTGGGTGCCAAGTGGGAGGATGTCTTATGAACGTTCCGAAGGGCATCCGCGTTGTCGTCCTCGGAGGCGGCGTGTCATCCGAACGAACGATCAGCCTCGCTTCCTCCCGCGCGGTCTTCGATGCCGTGCGGAAATTTGCGCCCGCCTCCTGGGTGGATGTGACCGGGCGGCAACTACCGGTCGGTCTCGATCCGGAACACGACGTGATCTTTCCTGTCCTGCACGGTTCCTTTGGCGAAGACGGGGCGATCCAGGAGCTTCTCGAAGGGGCCGGTTTTGTCTATGCGGGTTGTGACGCGCGCGCGAGCGCGTTGTGTATGGATAAAGTTCGCACAAAAGAGGTGGCTGAACAGGCTGGCGTGCCTGTTGCCCCGCATTGTGTGTTTATCTCCGACGGCGTTCCCGCCTGGGAGGATGTCGTCCAGACGGTGCGATCAGAAAACCTTGTCCTGAAGCCGCGGGCGGAAGGCAGCAGTGTCGGCTTGCACTTCATCGCGAGCGAAAACACATGGCGCGAGCAGACCCGTTCGCTCGGGGTGGGGGAATGGATGGTTGAGCCGCTGATTACTGGCAATGACTACACGGTGGGCTTGTTGGAAGGGGCCGCTCTCGGGGTGGTCGGGATCTTCCCCGATGGTGGCCACTACGATTATGAACACAAATACACCGCAGGTCGTACCCGATACGAGGTTCCTGCGCAACTCTCACCAGCGATCACAGACGCCCTGCGCGACGCCGCGGCGCGGCTTTTCCAGGCGCTCGGTGCGCGCGATTTCGCCCGTGCTGATTTTCTCTTGCAGGGAGAACATTTCACGTTGCTCGAAATGAACACCATTCCCGGACTCACGGCGACCAGCCTGCTGCCGAAGAGTGCTTCGGTCTGCGGCCTGGACTTTGTCCCTCTTGTGCAGCGCATGCTGCGACCCGCTTTCCGTCGCCACCTTCAACGTTTTGCCTCCCATGTCTAAGAGAACCTCCCGGTCCGTTTCCTCGACGCCCACCTGGCGAGCCATTAACCAGAAGGGCAATCTGCGTTCCACTTCACAAGCCGCCCGGGAACGCCGGATGAGTCGCTTGTTGCGCATGAGCGCGATTGCGGGGGCCATCCTTCTTGTGGGAACTGGAGCCGGGTACGGCATCCATACTTCCGGCCAGAAACTGGCAATCTTCGAGCCCGCACCGGACCCGACGGCAATTGCACGACTGGATTTCGAGAGCGACGGTGTTCTCGACAGCGCCTGGTTCGCGCAGCATTTTCCGATCGCTTCCGGCACCCCCGCCCTCGGCTTTGATGTCCACGCCCTGAAGATGAAGGTCGAACGATTTGGGCAGGTCGCACGAGCGAGCGTATCGATCACCCTGCCAGACACCCTCGTAGTACGGGTGCAGGAACACGTGCCCGTACTGCGCGCGCGTGTGCAGGTCCCCGGTGGGGCGATCAAGACTGTGCTCATCGCGGCGGGGGGTGAGGTTTACGAGGGATTCCAATATCCTCCTGCTCGACTGCGGAGCCTTCCTGGCCTTGTCGGCGTACGGTTCCGGCAAGCCGAGGGGCGCTTTCTGCCCGTGGAGTTGATGAAGACGGTCGCTCCGCTCCTGCACGAAGCGCGTCATGACTTCCCGGAACTCTACGCAAGGTGGGAATGGATTTCATTGCAGGATATGCCTGCCGATCCGTCCGCACCGAACGCCATCATCTCTGTCCGTAGCCGCGATATTGATACGATTGTATTTGCTCCGCGCGTCTATTACCGCCAGCTTCGAAAGCTGAGTGAGGTGGTCGCACTCGCTGAGGATCAGGACATTCGGAGTTTCCGCAGAATAGATCTTTCAATTCCCGATCAGGCGATTGTACAAGTCCACGAATCATAATTGATCATTGCATGAGTCGACCCTCGATAATTGGCGCCGTTGAGATCGGCACTTCCAAAGTTGCGGTGCTGGTGGGAGAAGTCATCAACGGCCGCGAACTGCAGATCATCGGCCTCGGAGAATCGACGACGCAGGGCGTACGCAAAGGTGAAATCACCGATCTTCGGGCAGCGAGTGATTGCGCCCATGCGGCTCTCCTTGCGGCTGAAAAGTGTGCGGGCGCCCAGATTGAAGGTGTCTACCTCGCGATTACCGGAACGCATGTGGAAGGCTTCTGTAACAGCGGCGTCGTTACCGTGGAAGATGCCGACAACTGGGTGCGCGCAAGAGACCTTGCCCGGGCGGGTGAGAATGCGAAGAGCAAGGCGCTGCCGCCGGGTCGATTATATGTACACCATGTGCGGAGCGGATATGTGCTCGATGGGCGGCCCGTGCGGGCCCCGCTGGACATGCAGGGCGCTCGCCTCGAGTCCCATTACTGGCATGTGCACGGGGATGAAAGCCGGCTCTCACGACCGGTGCACGTCATCAATGGTTTTTCCCTGAAGGTCGAAGATATGGTCATATCCAGCATCGCCTCGGGCATCATG
>CAZVQJ010000009.1:0-34637 GCA_964629165.1 uncultured Puniceicoccaceae bacterium | reverse complement strand
GCCTTCACATTCAGAACCCACCGATTATTGTTTTATGAAAGACCAAAAAGAACGCCTCATCACCTGGCTGAAGGATGCTCACGCCATGGAATCAAACGTGATCTCGATGCTCGAAAAGCAGACCAAGCATCTCGACGGGCATCCGGAAATTCGCCGACGCGTGGAGGAGCACGCAGAGGAATCCCGGCGTCATGCAGACCGCGTCGAGGAATGCATCGAACGCCTTGGCAGTGACACGAGCGCTCTCAAGGAGGGCATCGCCAAGGTTGCCGGGATGCTCGGACCTTCCGGTGCCGCCATGGCTTCCGACCAGGTCGTCAAAATATGCCTTTCCAACATTGCGGCCGAACACTTCGAAATCGCCTGCTACACATCGCTGCGCGCGGCAGCGGAACATTGCGGGGAACTCGAGATCGCCCGGATGGCGGAGGAAATTCTCCGTGAAGAAGAAGCGATGGCTGGTTTCATCGAAGATCACCTCGCGGAGGTTACTCGGATGGAACTTCAGCAAGCCGTCGGCGCAACAAACGTGCGCTAACCGAATCCGCCGTCTTATTTCCTGGAACCTCCGGTCATCCACCGGAGGTTTTTCGCGGCAACCTTCTCACTCACCGGAAGGCTGTCTCCCGGTGCGGAGTCGACGCGTTTTCACTCGACGGCGCTTCGGAAATCTCCGGTCGTTTGCGCGGAAGTTCCAGACGAAACCGTGAGCCGCCCTGCTCGAGGTTGCTCATTGAAACCGCCCCATGATGGGCTTCGGCGATCTTCCGACAGATCGAAAGCCCGAGCCCGGTACTCTTCTCTCCCCCTGTCGGTTTGTTCGAGGTCCGGCTGAATTCCTTGAAGAGGAGCTTCTGCTCCTCCGGGGCGATGCCCGGCCCCTCATCCTCAACGTCAAAATAGCAACGCTCCTCCGTCTGCCAGAGAACCATCGAAACGGTGGTGCCGCGGGGACTGAACTTGATTGCATTGCTGAGGAAATTCTCGAGAAGGCGCCGGACCTGGTGTCCGTCCATCGGTAGCGGCGACGACTCTCCCCGTTTGACCAGCTTCAGTTCAATCTCCTTCCGGGAGGCCGAGACCTTGAACAGGTTGACGAGAGAGCTCACCAGCTCGGCCGGATCCTGTTCCGCCACATCGAGGCGTACGACGTTGGATTCGAGCGTCGAGAGATCAAGGAGGTCCGTCAGCATTTGCATCATGCTTCCCGAGGCGGAATGGATTGTTGCGGCGACCTCCTTTTGCTCCTCGTTCAACTCTCCGACCGCCCCCATGCGCAACATGTCGGCAAGACCGTTGATCGCACTGAGGGGATTGCGCAGGTCGTGCGAAGCCATCCGCAGGAGCTTGTCCTTGGCGTTGTTCAGCTTCTTCAGCTCGTCGATGTTGCGCTGACGAAACGCCGAGAGCACCCGGATCTTCAAATGTGTCCGGATCCGGGGAAAAGCTTCCTGCGGATTGAAGGGCTTTCCGATATAGTCTGATCCGCCGGCGCTGAAACCGCGCGCGATGAACTCCGTTTCCGTCTTGCCCGTAAGAAATACAATCGGAACATCCGCAAAATCAGGAAGTGCCTTGATGCGCTCGCAGGTTTCGAATCCGTCGAGACGATCCATGACGACGTCGAGGAGGATGAGATCAGGCAGGCATTCCTGTGCGAGCCAGATCCCTTCTTCTCCGGATTTGGCTTCGTAGACATCAAAATGCGCCTTCTCCAGGAGATACCGCACCTTTTTCCGGATCATCGCGCTGTCTTCAACGATGAGGATCTTCCGGCCGGAAAGATCGACTTCTCCCGGCACTTCGCGCGCCACCGGCACGACAGGCGCAGGAGAGGACGGTGCCCCCGAGGCAAATTCCCGTCCAATCGCGTCCGTGATCTGGGTCCGCGCATAGTCTTCGAAGGAACCGACTCCGTGATCCCCAAAATCTGTCAGCGCGCGCGCGAGCGCCACGGTGCCAACGGAAACCACTTCCTGGCGGTCGCAATCGACCGGAAGGCGGTCACTCATCTCCCCCAGCACCGCGTTGACCATGGGCAGATACTGACGCATGATCGTGAAATCGATGCCCTCGGGGAGAAACGCTTCGTCGGATCGAAGAAAGCACCCGTCCAGCGGATCGCCGGACAGGTTTCCTCTGGAATTGTTATCGGGAGCGAACATGACTTTGCGTCTTTCCTGAACATCGGCCGGAATTCCCCCCGGTCTCATTTAAATAATCGTGAAATCGAGCGGCCGGGACCCTCCGCACGGCCGGGGCCCGCCGGGAAACAGTTCCGTTCCGCCAGCCCCTATTCCGACCATTCCAGCCCGCTGTGACGATCGACCTCATCAGTCGTCGTCAATCCCAAGAGGACTTTCTTGAGCCCGTCGTAGCGAAGCGACCGGTAACCCAGCTCCTGAGCTGCCGCCGTGAGTTCTCGTGGGCCCGCATTCTGGGCAATGAGTGAACGCATTTTGTTCGAAACCAGAACGAGTTCGTGGAAGGCCACGCGCCCCCGAAAGCCCGATCCCCGGCAGGACTCACAGCCCTTGCCCTGATAGAACGGAATTTCCGTATCCTCCGGGATATTGTAAAAATAGCGTTTGAGCGCGGATTCCTGTGGAAAGTAAGGTTCCTTGCACTTCTCGCAGATCCTCGCGGCGAGCCGCTGGGCGAGGACTCCGAGGACGGACGGGGCTACCATATACGGCTCCACTCCGATCTCGATGAGCCGCACGATCGCCTGGATGGCTGAGTTCGTGTGCAGCGTCGAGAGCACAAGGTGCCCCGTGAGGGCTGCCTCGATCGCGATCTTGGCGGTTTCCTTGTCGCGAATTTCGCCCACGAGGATGATGTCTGGATCCTGCCGCAGGAGGGCTCGCAGAAGGAGCGAGAAATTCAGGTCGATATGCGAGTTAACCTGGGATTGGTTGACCCCTTCGACCGAGATCTCGACCGGGTCCTCGATCGTCGAAATGTTTTTCTTGCCGTCGTTGAGTTCCTGAAGAGCGGCGTAGAGAGTGGTCGTTTTCCCACTCCCGGTGGGCCCCGTGACAAAAAAGATGCCGTTCGGACTGCCCAAGACGCGTCGCATGGGCTGCAGGACAGACTGCGAAACCATCATTTTGTCCAGTGACATGATGGACTTCTGGCCCGCTCCGGCGAGGATCCGGACGACGACCTTCTGGCCGCGAACAGTCGGCAGGAAATTGATGCGGAAGTCCGCCTTGCCGACGCCTACCGGAAGGTCGCACCGGCCGTCCTGCGGAAAACGCATTTCGGTCGGGTTGAGCCGGCAGACGACTTTCAGGCGGGCTGTCATCGCCCGGGCGAGCGGAACGGAAACCGAAAAATACTCCCGCAGCTTGCCATCGACGCGCAACCGCACCCGGACGACTTCGTCGAGCGGCTCGAGGTGGATATCACTCGCGCGTTCACTGATCGCAAAAAAGAGCAACGCGTTGACGATGTTCGACACGCTGCTGCTCTTGCCGAGGGATTCGAGGTCGTCGGTCGTAAGATTTTCAAGGAGGCGGCGCTGCGTCTTCTCGAAGTTCTCCATCGACTGCTCAAATTCCTTCACCGAGCTGTAATGAATCGCAATCGCGTCCTGGATCTCGATCGGGAGTGCAAATACCGGGCTGATCTTGCGCTGCGTGATCGCCTCGAGACGTGCGATGAGTTGCTGGTCACGCGGGTGGGACATCGCCACCGTGAGAACCTCTTCGAGAATATAGAGGCCGATCACCTCTCCTTTCTCGGCGATCTCACGCGGGATGTGGTCGATCGCCTCCTGCGTCACAATGCTCGCGATTGGATCGACATAGGAGATTTCAATGGTATCTCCCCAGATCCGGCAGGCGCGCTCGCGCGGGAGCACATTCGCCTCGATCAGCATGCGAACGAATTCGAGGTCGGCCTTTCCACGTTTTTGGTGAATCGCCGCGACTTCGTCTTGGGGAATGCCCAGAAGGCCACGGATGTGATTGAGAAATGGTTGATTATTGTCCTCCACGACGCCGCCTTCCCTTTGCCCGGTTTCGCTCGAAAAGCTTGGAAATCTCCTCCTGGTCGACAGCCTCTCGGGCAAATTCGGATGCCCGGCGCTCGGCCTCAACTTCCTTCAGGAGATCGCGCAACGAGTATTTTACCTCCTCAACGACCGAGAGTTCTTCGTGTGCTGGCTCGCTCATACTTCCTTGAAATCGCCGTAGAGTTCTTCAAAGAGGGCCCCCAGGATCTCCTGGATCTCGTCGCGCGGGGTGTCCTTGCGGACAAACTGGACCGCACCGATCTGGCCACTCGACTCCACCGCTTGGCGTGTCGCTTCGGCAGTCATCATGACAACGAGTGCATCGGGATCCTCTTCAACGATCGCTTCGAGCGCCTCGAGTCCGCTCATGATCGGCATGTTGATGTCGAGCAAGGTGAGGTCAGGCTTGTATTCGCGGTATAGTTCTACGCCTTCACGCCCGTTCCCCCCTTCAACGAATTGCTCCACCCCCATGTTCTTGAGCAACATGCGAAGGTAGAGCCGGACGTGCGCCTCGTCATCGACTATGAGCACCGACTGGGGTAATGCTTTTTCCATCGTGATGAAACTACCTATCGGCCAGCCATCAGTGGTTCTGAGCCCGCATTTACAATTTTACGTTCAGAACCGTGAAATTCTGATCAACAGCAGGCGTTAGGTCGTCTACCGGCTATTCCGGTTTGTAGAACGGACCGTAACGCTTTTCCCAATCGCGCAGTTTCTTGAGATAGGCCCGCGTGTCGTACCCTCGGAAAACTTCTTCATACTGCGGTAACGGAACCGCCCGTTGCCAGTCGGCCGTCATGCCCTTTTCACGGGGAGCAAGGAAGTAGGTCACCTTCTCTCCCATCCGCGGTTGCGGGTCGAGCTTCAGGGCAACTTCGAGAGCGGCCCGTCTCGGTTTTCCTCCGGCTTCCATTTTTGCCGCGTAGGCGGCTGGGTTCATGCTCAGGTATTCGCTCTTCGCCAAGCGTTCGACCGGCATGGAACCCTCCGCGATGCGGGCCGCGAACCGACCCACGAGAATCTCCGGCGACTCCTCCTCGACCCCGAGAACCCACGCAATCAAGCGATCGGTGAGATCGATCAGGAATGGTTCAATGCCCCGCGAGCGCAGTGCGGAACCCCGCACCTGAATCTTCTCGCCGTCAAAGAGGGCGTAGTTCTTGGCCTTGTAACAGAACATCGCCGGATAGCGACCATCGAACTCAAGGTCGATCCCCGGCGGCAATTCCGCCTGCGCCGCTTCGAGCAGCGCCTCCGCTTGCTCATAGTGTTCGCCCGCCTCGACGTAGAGCCCGTCCGTATCGGCCTCGAGCACCCGCAGCCCGCGGCTCTCGAACCAGGCGATGAGCGATTGCAACAGATCCCGGCCACGCGCGGTGACCTCACTCGCGAGATCACTGTCCGCAAAACGGGCGCCTGGAAACCCGAGATACCCGTAGAACGAATTGACGAGGATCTTGAAGCTCGCCTGCCGTGCATCGAACTCCGCCCGCTCTGCAGGATCGGTGGCCCCCCTTGCGCGCTGTTTGTAATCGAGCCGGTACGCGCGCAGATCCCTCAGCAGCGGAATGAGCGCACCGAGGGAGTCCTGGGCCGGATTGCGGCCGATCTGCAGCAGCAGGCTTGGATAGAGCGAAGCCACATCAAAGTGCAAGACCCGGTGGAACACGCCGGCTCCGAAGGATTTCGTGAAACCGCCCGCGTAAGAGGTGACTTCGGCCGGTTCCGGCAGCGCTTCGCCTGCATGGAAGTAGCGCTCGAGAAGGAGAATCTCGACCTTCTGGCCGGTGCCCCGCAAGCACGCCTCCTGGAGGAGCAATGGCGAGTTCTGGACTTGCGCCACATAAGTCGGCAGCAGCCGATCGGCGAGCCAGCGGATTTGCCGCATCTCCTCCGAAAGACGTCCCTCCGGATCGCAGGCGAGCCGGTCGTGGCCCGGCATGCCAAAGTATTTCGCGGCATCCGCCAGATCGTAGTTTGGCAAATCCCGGCTCGTGACATCGAACAACTGCAGCGCGAGGCTGGTATCGAAAATCGTCCGGCCTGGCACATCACACCGCAAATACTCAACCGAGCGCTCGGCCACCCGCAGGCGTCCGGAGCGAAATCGGGCCTCGCCACCAAAACGGCCCCAGGCGCACGGAACGCGGTAACGCCGACACCGTGCCCGGAGGTGACGCAGGTCGGCGTTGAAGATGTCGTGCCCTTCGATGATATCCGGGTCCAGCTCCGCGAGGACCGCGTTGAATGCCTTCAGCAGCTGCCGCTCCGCCGCATCCGTCGTCTCCGACAACCGTAGAAACCTTGGTTGCTCTTCCGTCGAGAGTTGCAGCCCAATCGCAACGATGCGGTTATCCGGCGCAGGTTCAGCAGGATTTCCGCGATCCTCGAAGGCCGTTTCGAGGCTCACCTGGCACCGGCGAATTTCCCCGAAACGGAGTCCTCCGAACAGGCGCTCCTGCGTGGCCATGAGCCATTGTTGTTCATAGGGTCGCACGACCTCCGCATAGCGACCGGCACCTCGCATGACCTCTCGGAGGGAAGCTGGATCTTCCAGTTCGATCCGGCGATTGAGGGGACCGGGGCCGGAAAGTTTGTGTCCAGTGCCATCGACATCGACCTCCTCGCTCGCCCAGAAGAACGGTCGGAAACGTTCCGAGGAAATCACCGGTGCCTCCTGAGCAGCGGTGCGATGCGCACGATGAAGGACACCATCCGCATCCAGCCAGAGACCTGCCAGCGCACCCGTGTTCATTTCGGAAGATAGTCGTCCATCTCGTAAAGCTTTGGATCGCGGATCGGGCTCCGGCCGCCAAGCCAGCGTCGCAGGCGTGCACCGCCCGTTTCCCCGCCTTCGTTGTCGGCCTCAAACGCACCGTCCTCTGCAAAGGCATCCCCGTATTCTTCTTCGAGTTTTTCGGGGTCCTCCCCCAGTTCCAGGCGTCGAACCATCTCCTCCATTTCGGCGGGAAGCTTCTCGCCGGTGATCTCGCTCATCCGCCGCATGCAATGTCCAAGCTGCCGTGGATCTGGGTTTTCATCATCGATCCCCGCCATCTCGCGCTCGAGTTGGGCCATCGCCGCTTCCATCCGCGGATCCTCCGCATTTTCGGGAAGGTCCCCGTCAGGCGCCTCCCGTCCCCCCCTCACGACCGCGAACTGCGATACCCGCCGTTCCATTCGGGCCCCGGGATCATCCGGACAGCGAGGGACCTGCGGCTCCGTCATCAGCCGCCGCGCAAAAAAACTGTATACCTTGTTCGTGTCTGGAGAAAAGAATTCGTAGATGGGCATTTTCTTCATTCGTAGGGAGAATCGCAGGCGTCGCCAAATAATTTTCCGCCGTGGGATGTTCTCTAAATCCCCCGCCCCTGGCTTCCGGTGCCGTTGGGCCATAGGGCGTTGGCCGGGCCCCGGCAAGCTTTCCCTCCATGGTCGCCAGCGACACCAAACAAAAAATCCCGCACAGCCGGATCACGGCCCTCGTCAAAGGCCGCCAAGGCATCACCGCCCTGAAGCTCGGCCGCTACTAGGGCACCTCCGCCGAATATTGGCTCAAGCTGCAGCAGCTCTACGACATCGAAAAAGCAGCCGCCACGATGGACGAGGAACTGGAAGCTATCCACCCCCGCAACGGTCTAGCCCCTTCGCCTCACGCGCTCAGAAGCTGCTCCCGCGCCTCGGCCAACTCGCCAGGCGCACGCACAAACTCCTCGATTTCCCGAGCCAGGTTCTCCAGCAGTGCGGTATCAAACGGTCTGAATCACCAAGCCAGTCAAGAGGCTGATCGACCTCAATCCCACATAAACAGTGGCAGGGGCGGCGGGACTCGAACCCACGACCTGCGGTTTAGAAGACCGCTGCTCTATCCAGCTGAGCTACGCCCCCGGGGAAACTGGAGAAGAGCGGAGGATGAGAATCCGAGCCTGCATTGCCAGCCTTAATGGTGCCATGGCGTGCCTGCCGGGGTCGTGAGCTCCACCCACTTCACTCGAGGATCCAGGAAAGTTCCCGGATGACAAACTGCACGGTGCCGCGGTAATAGCCGAGCTGGCCAATCGCATGGAGAGGTTGACCGGATGGGAACTCCTCGAGACGCTCCCGCACCGCCGGAACCGGTGCATAGAGGCCGAAGGATACGCCCCCGATTTCAATCGTGCCGGGACCGCCTTCTCCGATCACCCCCCTCACGATAAAGAGCTGTCCCATTTTCTCATTCAGCTCGTTCGGCGTGAGTCCGATGAGGGTGGTGGCGGAAGCGATTCCAGATCGATCGAAATCCTCGAAATCTACGGGGCGCAGGATCCCGGGGGGGGCCCTTTCGAGGGTCGGATTTGTCAGGGTGAGGAAACCCTCCTCAACAGAGTCCGCCGCCACGACGCGAAAGCGGGCACCGATCGGCAGGTGATCAGAGAATCCTCCACCATCACCGAACGGTATCCAGCGTAGGGGCGTGTGGAAATGAGGGTCGGCATTGCGTCCGGGAAGGATCAGGCGAAAGAACGAATTGTCGATATACTGGATGCCCTGGTGGTCATAGAGTCCGCGAGTGAGCATCATCTGCATCAGGGTACCCCATTCGCCACGGTAGACCTCCGATCCCCGCTCACGCTCGTCCAATTCGCCCCAAAGATTATAGAGAAGAGGGCCGTCCTCGTGGAGGAGCGCCGCTTCATCCGTTTGCGACCCGAGAATGTCATTGATTCCCACGACACCCCACTCCGGAAAGATCGCTGACTGATTGTAGTGGGCGTTCAGGTCACCGGCAACGATCACATCAGCGAGGGGGTTTTTGATCAGTATTGAGTCGAGTTCCTCGCGAACAACCTGCGCGTTCCGGCGACGATGAGGGTTGGTTTCTCGCCGGGACGCACCGGATTTCCAGTGGTTATTCATGACGATGAGTTCGTGCCCATCGATATCGAGGCCGACGATGAGCAGCTCGCGCGCTTCGTCCATCGCACGCTGCTTGACCCAACGCACCGGGAACCGCGAAAACACGACGTTGGTATGCACGCTGGGATTCCTCGTCATTTCGGAATCCGGTTTCACCACGTCATAACGGCCCAGCCCCTTCTCCTCGAGCAACTTCCAGAGAAATGCCTCCGCCGGCAAGTCCGCCAGGTGCGCGTTGAAACCCTCGCCGAGCATCGTTGCCACGGAGGTATCGCGCCAGGGTTCGACGAGTTCGGGAATCGGTGCGGTGGAATACCGGGGCGTGCGATCCCGTTCAAATTCCTGGAACAGGATGACCTCGGGCCCGTTGCCGTCGTTGACCGCCCAGAGGACCTCCACGATATGCTCCAGCTTGGTCAAGAACCGGGCGGGCGTGTAGGAATTGTCGGGATTCCGCTCAGGGCCGTCGTAGTCCTTGAATCCCGCTACCCCGTCAACGTCGAAGAGATTTTCGACATTATAGACAACAATCGTGAATTCGCGGGCCGTTGCCCCCAGGGGGAGCAGAGCGAGCAGGATCACGAGCGCGCGCTGCATCATCAACGAATCAATGAAACGTTTTCGCGGGATCCTCACGGATCCAGCGCATCATCGATGCAAGCGCTCGCGCGCGGTGTGAGAGCTGATCCTTCACCGCCGCCCCGAGGTCCGCAAAAGTAGATTCATATCCGGCGGGAACAAATACCGGATCGTAACCGAAACCGCCCTCCCCTGACCGTGCCAGCGCGATGGATCCCTCACAAGTGCCGTCGAAAAGGTAGTGGCGGCCATCGGCATGAGAGAGCGCAAGGACACACCGGAACCGGGCTTTTCGATCCGCCTGATCGATTTCTTTCAGCGCCCTGAGGAGCTTGTCGAGATTGTCTTCATCCGTCGCCTCTGCACCCGCAAACCGGGAAGAATAGACGCCCGGTGCGCCTCCGAGGGCATCCACTTCGAGTCCACTGTCGTCGGCCAACGCCCAGCCGTCCGGAGGCAGGCGACGCCGGAGCGACTCTGCCTTGAGACGGGCATTTCCCGCAAAACTTCCGGCATTTTCATCAACCTCCGGCATCCCTCCCAGCGCGTCGGCCGAGGAGACCGTAATCCCCTCCGAAAAGACAATCTGAGCGATCTCCCGCACCTTGTGCACGTTTTGCGTGGCGAGGAATACATTCATGGCGACTTGTTCACAAAACCGCGGAGGAGCTGATCGTCCCCGCAGACCGCATGGCGAACGGAAGAAAGCGTTAGGGAATCGTTCAGGTCAAGCGTTTCCCTCCCTTTGAATGGACCCGGCGCTTCCGCATCGGCGATGATGCGGGGAGCGCGGTAGGCGAAGAGATAGTCGAGCTCGTTCGCACCGAGAAGATCGGAAAGCAGGCCCGTTCCGCCCTCGACATACACCCCTGTCAACTCTTCCGCGAGGCATCGGGCACGCAGTGCCTCCCATCCTTCCCATGGCCAGACCTCCACGCCCCGGTTCTTCCATGCCACCGGTACCTGCGCGATCTGCGCGGGACACGAAATATAGACGCTACGGTGAGCGTAGTCATCTGCAAAAACCTGTTGGCCGGGATGGTGGAGACATCGCCCCGCGCGGTCAAAAATCAACCGACGGGGACACCATTCCGCCCGCCCGGGAAGACGCGACGTCAGGCGCGGATTGTCGCGTAGAACCGTTTCGCCGCCAACCGCGATGGCCGGAAACCGCCGCCGCCAGAGGGCCACATTCTGTCGAGCCTTCTCGCCCGTGATCCACTGTGAACTTCCCGTGCGGGTCGCGATCCGACCATCGATCGTCGTTGCGATTTTTCCGGCGAACAGCGCCGACCCGTTCTGCATCCAGTGGTTGAATACCAGATTCAGGTCCTCGCACACATCGGTGAGGACGCCTGTCTTCAGCACGATTCCATTCTCCCGCATCCAGTCATATCCGCGCCCGGCATGGCGGGGATTGGGGTCGGTCGCTCCGATGACCACCCGGCGAATCCCGGACTCGAATATCCGGCGGGTACAAGGGGGTGTGCGCCCGTATGTGCAACACGGTTCTAAAGTGACGTAGAGGGTGGTCCTCTTGTTCGGGACGAGGCCAGCCTCGGCAAAGGCGTGCAACGCGCAAACTTCGGCGTGATCCCCGCCCGGCGGCTGGGTGTGCCCCTGCGCAACGATCCGACCCTCATGGACGATCACGGCGCCGACGGCAGGATTGGGATGCGAACCACCGGTCGCCACATTCGCCTCGGTGATGGCCTCCGCCATCCATCGTTCGTCCTCGCTCATTCTGGCCGCACGAACGGATTGTTCGCCCGCTCCCGCTCCACGGTGGTACTGCCACCATGCCCGGGGAATAACTCCGTTTCGGCGGGGAGCGTGTAGATCTGATTCCGGATCGATTGCTCGAGCGTCGGAAAATGTCCGCCCGGGAGATCTGCCCGACCGATCCCACCCTGAAAGATGGCGTCGCCGACAAAGGCGATGCCGGCATCGCGAAACCAGAACAGCAGGCTGCCGGGACAATGGCCGGGGACATGGCGGATCTCCACCGACGTACCGAGCAATTCAATCTCCTCCCCCCCCCGCAACCACTGCTTGATCGTGGTGGGCCGCATCAGGAGTTCCGGCGGTGCGAACATCGCCATAAGCTTCGGCGTCTCGAACAGTTCACGGTCGTCGGGATGTCCGTAGGTCGGCGTGCCCGCCTCGCTAAAGCGCCAGCCGTCGAGCGTGTGATCCCAGTGTCCGTGCGTCATGAGCAACCCAGCGAGCTTGGCACCTGTTTCCACGAGGCGCTTCTCGATCGTCGCAAAAGTGTTCAGAGGAGCATCCACGACAACTGCCTCGGCGCGGGCACGATTGTGGACAAAGTAAGCGTTGGTTCCGATCGGAGGGAGTTCGAATGTTTCGACCGTAAGCATCCGAGCGAATTTAGAAGCCCGTCACCGCGCCGCAATCCGCAACTGGAGTAAGGTGTTTCTTCCCCCATCTTTGCGCGGGCCGCACAAGCAGATTTTGGGTGTCGCGGCACCCTTTCCTGGGGTCTTTGAAAATTTGCGCCCAACGATGCCCACGGTTATGATGCTTTCCTTGATCAAAACCTTGGCATTTTTCGTTCAGCGGGTTTCTCCGATCCCAAAAGCCACCGCTGCTTGGTTTCTGCTTTGTGGTCTCGGTGTATTCGCCCGTGATGCGGCCACCCCGCCGGATCCCCGCAAGCTCCACTTCGAGCCACTCGAGATGCAGGACACCTACCCGGGCGGCGAGGTCAGCCAGATTATTGAAGGGCCGCACGGGTTTATCTGGCTTGGCACCCGGGCAGGAGCCCATCGGTACGACGGCTACACGATCCGGACCTATGCCCATCTCAAGGAGGACTCCACGTCGCTCGTGAACAGCATTGTGCAAGCCTTTCACATCGATGCCCGGGAGAGGCTCTGGATCGGGACCGAAAAAGGCATCAGCCGCTACGATGAGGAAACGGAACGCTTTGCAAACTACCTGCTCGATCGCGACGAAGTGCACAGTAACCTCTCCAACCACACGAACGCGATTCTCCATGACAGCGGAGGCGTGCTCTATGCGACGTCAGAATCCGGGTTCGTCTATCGTTACGAGGAGCAGGACGATCGTTTTGTTCGCATCAATCGAGGTTCCCTGGGAATCATCAAGTCGATGGCGATCGACAACGATGACCGCCTCTGGATCGGGGGCGCCGGGTCCCTCTACCGCCTCGACCCGGAAACCCTTGAGTTGGACGATTTCAGCGCGGCGATCACCTCCTCTGATCCGGCCGCGATCAACTTTATCTCGAGCATTCTCTACGTGGAGGATGAGGAGATCTGGATCGGAACCGCGCTGGAAGGCGTCGTTGTTCTGGATTCCGTCACCGGTGAGGCCCGTGCGATGGAGTCCCTGACACCGGCAGATGTGTATGTGCACGCCCTCTACGAGGATTGCTGGGAGAACATCTGGATCTGCCACGGGGAGGGCATCACCGTGCACGAAAACGCGACCGGCGACGTCATCCGGCTCCCGCTGCTCGGGACTTCGCAGTCACTCCCCTCCAGCGGTATCCGTTCCCTTTACTTTGATTCGCAAGGCAATGCATGGGTCGGTTCAGAGCATCACGGGGTCTACCTCGCGAGCCGTAACAAGGCTTTTGAGCGCTTCCAACCCTATGCCAGCCAGTCAGAAAGCGCCCCGGTTGTTTCCGCGCTCTTGCATGATAGCGAGGGGAACCTGTGGGTCGGACTGAGCTCGGCAGGTGTCGATGTCTTTCCTCCTGACGGCGGCCCGCCGAGGCGCTACCGACACATCCCCGGGGACGAAACATCTATCGGGGCGCACACCGTGTTTGCGCTCTACGAGGATTCCGACCACCAGATCTGGGTGGGAAGCTACAACGGGGGGCTCCAGCGCTTCGATCCGCAAACGGAGGCTTTTGTCACCTATCGGCATGATCCTTCCGACCCGTCCAGCATTCCCGGCAACGATGTCCGCGCGATTCAGGAAGACGAGAACGGGAATCTCTGGCTCATCACCCACGGCCAGGGAGTGACGGTTTTCGACAGGGAGAGTTCGCGATTCATCAACTACCGCGCCGAGACTGGATCCGACAGCCCCTCGATCATCGACGACTGGCTCAACGCGATGCATTACGGTTCGGACGGCCTGCTCTATCTCGGCTCTGCAATCGGTTTGAGTGTGCTGGATCCGGAGACCGGACGGATCCGCAATTTCCAACCGGATCCGCAAGACCCAGAGGGCTTCTCCAACCCCACCATCAACACCATCTTTGAGGATTCGAAAGGCGCTATCTGGCTTGGGACGAACGACGGCATCAATCGCTTTGACGTGAGGACCGGGCGGTCTGATCGGATCTCCGTCGAAGAAGGATTGCCCAACCGGGTGGCGGTATCGATCGCTGAAGATGATGCCGGGCGGCTCTGGATCGGCACAACCAGTGGCCTCGCCCGTTTCGATCCAGGAACAGAGGAGATTCGATCCTACGACGAGGGCGATGGACTGGCCCACAACGAGTTCTACCCGCGCGCGGTTTCCCGAGGCGAGCAGGGCCGGATCTACTTTGGGCAGAAAAACGGAATTACCCATTTTCTCCCCGATGAGATCGTCGAAAACCCACACCTTCCCGAGGTGCACATCACCGATTTCCAGATTTTCAACCGGTCGCTTCCGATCGTGCCCGGTTCAGACTCTCCCTACCACCTGGAGCGCAATATTCTCGCGACCAGTTCGCTGACGTTGGCACCCGATCAGAAGGTGATCACAATCGAGTATGTCGCCCTGAATTTCATCCAGTCACAGAAGAACAAATACGCTTACAAACTGGATGGTTTCGATGAGGAATGGATCGAGGCCGGCAATCGCCGCCAGGCGACCTATACGAACCTGCCCCCCGGAACCTACCAATTCCACGTCCGGGCATCCAATAACGACGGGTTCTGGAACGAGGGCGGCCGGACACTTGAACTCGTGGTGGCACCTGCCTACTGGCAGACATGGTGGTTTCGCGCCATCATGGCGTCCTTTATCGTCCTCCTGCCGACATTTCTTATGGTCTGGCGGACACTCCACGGGCGCCGGCAGCGAGTCCGCCTGGAAGCCACCGTTCGTGCCCGGACGCGCGAATTGGAACGCACGCACGCCGAACTTGAGCACGCCTATCGAGAACTGGAGACGATCCGTGACCGAATTCAGGCCCAGAACAACGAGCTCCTGAGCCACCGCCAGAACCTCGAGGCGATGGTCCATCAGCGGACGAGCGAACTCGCGGAGGCGAAGGAGCGTGCGGAGTCATCCGATCGGCTGAAGTCCGCTTTTCTCGCCAATGTTTCCCATGAAATCCGCACCCCGATGAACGCGATCATGGGCTTTATCGAGATCCTCCGAGAAGATGATCTGACGCCGGCCGAACGTGAAGATTATCGCCGGATCATCAACCAGAGCGCGGACACCCTCCTGCGCCTCATCGATGACATCCTCGACCTTTCCAAGATCGAAGCGGGCGAGACTGTGATGCACCCCGAGAGGACCAACATCGATATTCTCTGCGAGGAACTCTGGGCGATCTTTGTCCAGCTCGCGGAGAAGGAGAAAGGAAGCGATGTGCGCATTCTTCTCGAACGCAATGGTCACGCAGGAGAATCACTTCCCGTCGCGGCCGACTACACGTATATCCTGATCGATGGAGTCCGCCTGAAGCAGGTCCTCAGTAACCTCCTTGCGAACGCCCTCAAGTTCACTGAATCCGGCGAGATCCGCTTCGGGTATCGGATCGAACGCGGAACCCATCAACCGGAGGAGTCCCGCGTCCATTTCTTCGTTCACGACACCGGCATCGGCGTTCCGTCGGACCAGCTGGAAGCGATCTTCGACCGCTTCCACAAAGTGGAGCGCGAGAACCGGCTCTATCAGGGGACCGGGCTCGGGCTCAGCATTACGAAACGCCTTGTCGAGATGATGGAAGGTGAGATCGAAGTGACGTCGACCGAAGGCCGGGGAACGCACTTTCATCTTGATTTCCCCTTGCGTCACCCACCCGAAAACCTCGGGGCCGTTCCCACCGAACGTCGCGGATCACGGATCCGCATTTTCACGAAGAAGGAAGACCTTCCCGACCTCGGTGGACTGACCATTCTTGTGGCCGAGGATGAAGATCCCAACTTCGAGTTTATCCGAAAGAGTCTCGTGGCAGCGGGCGCCGTTGTTCATCGGGCCGTCGATGGCGAGGATGCGCTCGATCAATTCCGCAACCACGCCTACGACCTCATCGTTCTCGACATGAAAATGCCACGGATGAACGGCTTTGAAGTCGCCCGACGGATACGGCTTGCCCGTCCCGACATCCCGATCGTCGCACAAACCGCCTTCGCGATGATCGAGGATCAGGAAGCCAGCCTCGAGGCAGGCGCGAGCACATATCTGGCAAAGCCTTTCACCCGGGCAGACCTGTTGGGCCGCATCAGTGACCTCGTGGGCCGGGAGATGGAATCGTGACGAGGCTTCCAACCCCCTTTCCTCGCAGTAGCCGGAAGGCTAACCCTCGTGACGGATCCAGAATTCTCCGACAGGTCGACCGGAGATCAGGCTTCCACGCGTTCGTGGTTCCAGCGCCAACTATGAGGATCGGGCCAATGATCGGCCGAGAGGGTGACCTCGATGACGTCTCCGGCATCATATTGGCATTCCTCCGTCCGCAATAAACGAAACCCCCAATGCGGCGCGCGCCCCGGGTCGAGAGGATCCGAACTGAGGCTCAGATCATCATCGACGAGGGCGCGGAAATAGACCGCAAATCCATCGAGCCGTCCCGCTTCCCGAATCGTACAGGAAAAGCTGATCTCGAGCGGCAAATGGGTCTTCTGAATGGTTTCGAGATCCACTTCCAGAACCGGCGTCGGCTCCCCCAGAAAGCACTCGAGCAAGCTCGGATCATCGCTTCGCAGATAGTAATAGTCGGGATCCTCGGGGCGGTTGTCCTCCATCGGAGCGTAATCGAACCCGTGCACATTCAACTCCCAGATAAAGGGGACCCGCCGCGCTTCCTTCACCCGGACGGGCTCGCAGTAGAGTTCGAAGCGGCTCGGAAGGATCCTCCCCCCAGGCTTGAGGAGGCGATCTCTGAGGTCGGTGACATTGGCGACCATATCTTCGTCAAAAAGGAGGTCTCCCATCTGCTCGTGGAGGATCACGTCGACTGGTTCCTCAAGCTTGAACTCACGACTGTGCATCGCGATGAAATCGACGTTTCGGATCTGGTTGTGCGCCGCGAGCAAGCGCGCTTCTTCGATGATCGCGGAATGATCCAGCGCGTAGACCACGGCGGCCCCCTGGCGCGACGCAAACGCGGCAAGAATTCCAGTGCCGGTGCCAAGGTCGATGACCCGGTCGCCCGGCCGGATGTGCCGCTCGATCATCGTATGATAAAAACGCATCCGTGGCTCGTCCGCCAGCATCCTCTCCTGCTCGGCATACTGCGCAAAATACCAGAGGTTGAATTGCCGATAGTCATCGTCTGCGTCCACCTCGCGCTCATCAAAGACCCACGCGGCAAGACGCGGATGATTCCGTATCCACTCTGCGATTCGCGCCGCGATCCGTTCGCCGGATTGGAATGCCCGGACACTGTACCCTTGAATTTTTTGCAAACGCATCGGTGGAAAGGAAAAAACAACGAGTGATGCACGCGTTTTCGCGAACCGGCGATCACCAAACATGATCGTTTTGCCATGCCTGCCTCGCCCACCGCACGCTGGCCTCTTCGGGTCGCACCGCCCGCTTGCGCCGCCCGCCCTTTCGACCGGTGTGCGCACGGGCACGGGCCTCCTGCGGCGGAGCCCTCCGCCGTGAAAGCTCGACCCCCGGTCGCCCACCTCTTCAGATCCATCCTCGATGCCGCAGGAAGCGATACAGCTCTTCACTCAAGCCGTCTTGCGCGGGAGCGAACATGGTCGGATCCGCCGGTTGGGTGGCTTTCTCAAAGGCTCCCATCATGAGCCCCAGGCCGTAAACGCCGCGACCGAGGCGTTTGTTCGCAAAGTCAGCCGCCCGGACCTCGAAGAACGGGCGAACAACCTTTATCAGCAACTACGGGCCGCTTTCGCCTATAAACGCAGGGAACTTGATTTCCGATGCGATCTCGGATCGGCTATCGTGCAATCTCCCGATTTTACGGTCGCGTTGTCGATCGAGCAGGATCCTGAAGAACCTCGCGCCTGGCGGCTCGAGAGCGAGGTCAGCAGATTCCAGCGGCCGGAGGTCATCCTGGAGTCTCCCTTCCTCGACCTCTTTCAGCACCATTGTGACACCGTTGAAATCGGTTTTGCTCATTCGATCGACATCGAGTCGCGCATTGATGCGATCGAGGAATCGCCGCAGCTTGCGGCCCACTTGGAGTTCCCTCCCGATGCAGCATGGCTGGCACTGCGACCCCCGCCACCGTCTCCTCAAATGAGGCTGAGTCCACACGCCGTCAGTTTCACCCTCCCACCGGGCGGTGATCTGAAGAGCCTGATCGAAGGAGCGATGCAGATCATAGAGTTCTTCGCCCAGGCAGGCAGCGCATTACAGCTCGAAATCGGCCATTGAAGAAGTTCCCGGCGCCCTTCAGCGCGGCTTCTTCGGCTTGCCGACCTTGGCCCCGGGGAATGGCAGAAATGGTTTCTTCTTCAACTTTTTGCCCGCCGCGGGCTTCACATCGTCGCGCGGAGGGGGGCCTTGTCTGGATTCGTCCCGGCGCTTTGCTGGCTTCGAATCCTCCCGCTGGCTCTGCGGCCGGTGTTCCTCACGGAACTTCCGTGGCTTCGGGCGAAATTCTCGCTTCGGCGGCCGTGGAGTTTCCGACCTCACAGGGATCACTTCGGAGACCGTTTTCGGGTTCTCCTCTTCACGCAGGTGCATGAGGGCGGAAATAATATCAGTCGGCGAATAGCCCTGGTCGAGCAGGCGGTCGGTGTACTCGTCGTAGCGTTTGTAACGGCCTTCCTCGAGAGTCTTGCGGATTGTCCCGAAAAATACGTTTGCGCGACGTTCCTCAACCTCTTCGAGGGTCGGCACTTGTTCCCGGCGAATTTTTCCGCGGGTGAAACGGACGATGTTCTGCAACTTGTAGATCTCCCGTCCGGCGACAAAGGTGATCGCTTTGCCGCCGCTTCCCGCACGCCCGGTACGACCGATGCGGTGCACATAATCTTCGCCATCGTTCGGCAAATCGTAGTTGAACACCACTTCGATGTCTTTCACATCGAGGCCCCGCGCGGCTACATCGGTCGCCACGAGAAATTCCACCGACCGCTTCCGAAACCGGTTCATCACCCGCTCGCGCATGGGCTGTGTCATGTCCCCGTGCAGCTTGTCCGCCTGGTACCCGCGGGCGAGCAGCAGTTCGACGAGTTCATCCACCATCAGCTTCGTCGCACAGAAGATAATCGCATAGCGAATGTCCTCCATATCAATCAGCCGACAGAGAACCTCGACCTTTGTCCGACGATGGACCTCATACCAGACCTGCTCGATGGCGGGCACGGTAAGCGCCTGGGACTCGATTTTCACCCATGCTGGATCGCGCGTGAAGGTCTTGATCAGGTCCGCAATCGGACGCGGGACAGTCGCTGAAAAGAGCACCGTCTGACGGTTTTCCGGCATCTGGCCGAGGATCGTGCGGATGTCGTCCAGAAACCCCATATCGAGCATGCGATCGGCCTCATCGAGGATGATCGTCTGGAGCCGATCCAGACGCAGCGTTCCCTTTTCGAGGTGATCGAGCACCCGCCCGGGCGTGCCAATCACAATATGTGCACCCATCTTGAGCCCCCGAAACTGGCGCTCATACGACTGGCCACCGTAGATCGGTAATTCCCGCACGCCTTTCTTGAACGCTGCCAGCTTCGCCGTCTCCTCGGCTACCTGCACGGCAAGCTCGCGAGTCGGACAGAGGATCAGGACCTGGGTTGCCGGCACTGTCGGGTCCACTTTTTCAATCGCGGGAATCGCAAAGGCCGCCGTTTTTCCCGATCCGGTCTGCGACTGTCCAACAACGTCTTTCCCGCTCAGGAGAACAGGAATTGCCGCAGACTGAATGGGCGAGGCTTCCTCGAATCCCATCGTCGAAACGGCCTTGAGGACCTCCGGCGACAGATTCAAATCTGCAAAGGATTTTTTCTCCATCTGATCAAGGTGCACAAACACATCTGCAAAACGATCATGATCGAAAAAAACTTTCGAATCAGAACGAGCCTCCCGAAACCGTGAGAATGGCGATGTAGCCGACGAGGAGCAGGGCTCCTTCCCAGCGTTCGATACGCGCGCCGCTCCGCAGCAACGGGAGGAGCAGGATACTGAGGCCCGCCGCGGCAAGGATCTCGAACCGAAAATCTCCGCTGCCGCCCAGCGGGGCGACCAAAGCGCTTGTGCCGAGCACGGCGAGAACGTTGAAAATATTGGATCCGAGAATATTCCCCACAGCGATGTCTGCTTCGCGCTTCCAGGCGGCCACGAGCGACGTCGCCAATTCCGGCAGGCTCGTGCCGATCGCCACCAGGGTGATGGCGATAAACGCTTCCGGTACATTGAACCGTGTGGCGAGGGAAACGCCCGACCGGACGAGCCAGTCGCCGCCCACCGCCAGGAGCAGGAGTCCCATCACCACCGCAGCGAGGGCAACCGCCAAGGGCCAGCGCGGGACCGCAGGGAGTTCCTCACCGACGACACTGCGATCACGGCGCGCCACCCAGATGCGATAGACGAGGTAGACCGCTAGCAGCAGGACAAGGAGAATGCCCTCCCAGCGGCTGACCGATCGGTCCCACACGATCCAGCCACCGAGAATGGCGGTGGCAAGCATCACGGGCCCGTCGAGGCGGATGCTCACCCGATCCACCGCCATCGGTGCGACCAACGCTGCGAGGCCAAGGACGAGGCCGATATTGCAGAGATTGGAACCAAATACATTTCCCAAGGCGATGTCCGGCTGCCCCTTCATCGCGGCTTGGATGGACACCACCATTTCCGGTGAACTGGTGGCCATCGCAACAATCGTGAGCCCGACGAGAAGCGGTGAGAGCCCGAGCCGGAGGCCAAGGTCCGTGCTGCCACGCACAAGAATTTCTGCGCCCAGATACAGAATAACAAGACTGAGCAAGCCGGTCGCCAGATCAAACAGGAGCGCATTCATGATACTTCGGAGGCCGCCCCCATGCTGCCGGGTTCCCGGTCATCGGCAAAGGCCGGCGAGGAGACTCTGATCGTCCGGGGGCCTTTTCTTTGAACGGCTCCTTTTTCTTTGCTGCCACACCAGAGCATGGCAATGAACGTACCGGCACCGCCTGCGAGATACAGATAATAGGTGAATACGCGCCAGAGAATGACCGCAAGCGCCGCCTGGCCGGTCCCCACGAGCGGCTGCAGGATCAAGGTTGTGAGGATCTCCAGCGAGCCTCCACCACCCGGTGCCACGACGAGAAGCCCGGTAAGAAAAAGCATGCCCTGCACAAACATCAACGCGAGCGGATCGACGGGAGTGCCCAATCCCCACAGGACGACCGGGAGCACACTGTAGCGGCACACCCACTGAACCGCTGCGAGCGCGAACGCCGCAAAATACGACGCCCGCCGCCGGCGTAATAGGAATCCCACCGCCACGCGCATTTCACGCCCCTGAAGGCGCAACTTGCACAGGAGCCGTTTCCAGCGGAACAGGCCGAAGGCGCGCTCTCTCCAGCGGGAGGGGACTCCGCGCAAGAGAAGGCGTCCATGCCCCCGAAAAAGCGCCCAGCTGGCGATTCCCAGCAATACGAGGATACCCATGGCTAGCGCCCCCACCGACCACCAGTTGATTGCCTCGATCAGATTCTGCACCGGGGCCAGACGAAGAGTCGCCCTCAACGCAAATGGCGCGAGTAGAGCAAAAAAGAGAATATCGGCCGAAATATCCGCCGCGATCATCGTCATCGTGCGAGGCAAGGGAATGCCCGCTTGTCGTTGCAGCCCCACGCGGGTCGCCAAACCACCGACTCCGCCGGGCGTCGCCGCAATCGCAAACTCCATCGACAAGATGATCCCGATCGACTTCCGGAGCGAAATGGGCGAACCGAGGGCCCGCGCCAGGATCCACGTCCGCGAGCCGTTGCAGATCCACGCGATGAACACCAGTGCAACCAGCGCGCACGCGATCGCGGGAGGAAATTCGCGCAGTCGCGTCCATCCTCCCTCATCGACCGTGAAAATCGCGACCAGCACACCGATGACCGCTGTCAGGAGCAGCCCCTTGAGCGCATATCGTCTCCACTGGACCGGAATGCCGTTTCCCACCGGGACGCCTCCTGGTGCCGAAACTGCCATCAGCGAAGCCCTCCTGGTTTCTTCGTCTCCATTTGATCGTAACAGGCGCGAAGGCGCGCACAGGTGACCGCGAGCGAAGCCTGTGTTGCCACTGCACGATGCTCGAGTTGCCGTTGCTGCCAGGAAAGTGATGGGCCGAGAAAACTCCGCAAGCCGTCGGCGAAATCTCCCGCAGACCGGCGCGGGACGATCCGACTGCCTGCATGGAGCAAAGCTGATTCCTCCAGCCCTGAACCGGCAAAAATGAGCGAAGGCGTTCCGCAGGCCCCCGCTTCGAGGACGCTGAGACCGTACGTCTCGTTCGCTCCCGGGTGCGCGAGGACATCCGCCGCAGAATAGTGGCGGGCCAGTTCATCGCGATCGTTCAGGAAAGGCAGCCACCTCACGGGCAGGCACAGCTTCTCCGCCAACAGCCGCAACCGTTCCTTTTCCTCGCCATCACCAGCGATCACGAGTTTCGCCTCGGGATGATTCTCGTGGAATCGGGCAAATGCGTGGAGAAGCTCGTTCAGCCGCTTCTCCGGCGCCAGGCGCCCCGCGTAGAAAACGAGTTTTTCGCCAGGCTGCAGACCGAGTTCTCTCCGCAACCGGACGGCATCCGGCCGCGGATAAAACACCCCTACATCCACCCCCGGAGGCACCCGGCGCACGGGCACATGCAGCTGCCGGTTCCACAGGCGTTCGAATTTCCGCGTGGAGACCAGTACGGTGTCCGCCCGGTCCAGCAATCGGCGTAAATAGACTCCGATCGTCGCTTGTACCGGGGCTGCGGCGATTCGCCCGGCATACCGGTTGATCGAGCGGTGCCAGGCTCTTGGGTAATCCGAATGATAGAAAAGAACCACCTTTGCCCCATGGCGCCGCGCCCATCCGAATGACATCCATGCCGTCTGATAGGGATCCGCCACCTCGATCACCTGAGGCTGAAAGCCGTCGAGGAATCGCCGCAGCGCGCCCCGGTTAAGAAGTAGACGATAGCTCTTCGAACCCGGCATCATCGGAGAGGCCACCTGCACCCAAGTCGTGTTCCCGGAACGCCAGGTCGCGTCCTCGGGCCCGGGAATGAGGACGGCATGCGCAAGATCGTCCGCCCCCGCAAAGGAACGCGCCTTGTCTTCGATGTACCGCCGGATGCCTCCGCTGATCGGGCTGTGAAACTGGACCACGTCACAAACCCGCCGTACACGCTCAACACCGACGTGCAACGGAACACGCGCGGCACCTTCCGGCGGCGGGACTTGAGCAGACTCGAAACAGGTGAGATCGATCGGCACGTTCCCAGCCTATCATGCAATTCTGAACTTCCGCCCCACCCTTTGCTGACAGTTCTGTCAGAATGAGGATTCGAGATACCCTCTGCCCAGATTCGAGTTTCCGCTTGCTCTGAGACAGCCGATGATCTGACTGACGAGGCATGGCCGAACCCCCCTCCGCGGCAGAACTGCAGGCCGGCATAGACCATTTGGCAGAACAACTTGCGGCGCTCGCGACGGTTCGCGAAATCGCCCTCCTCGGCATTGCCAATGGTGGCATCGTCCTTGCGCAGATGCTCGCCCAGAGACTGGGTGAGGGAGTCGAGCATGGCGTCGTCAACGCGCTCTTTCATCGGGACGATCTCGGGCTCACACCCGTCCCCTCAAATTTCCAACCGAGCAGTTTCGAGTTCCGAATCGACGATGCCCACATTGTCCTTGTCGATGATGTGTTCGCCTCCGGTCGTACCGCGCGTGCCACGCTCAACGAGCTGTTTGACCACGGCCGCCCGGCTACCGTCCATCTCGCTGTCCTGGTCGACACGCAACGCCCCCGCTTACCCCTGCGGCCCGATTTTGTTGGACTGAACCTGTCGTGCGGAGAAAACCAGACGCTGCACATTCAGCTCGACCCGAACCCCGCCCGTGCTCACACCGCCTCGCTCGAATCGCTTTGACCATGACCACTCAACCGGAGCAATGGATGCGCAAGGACCTCCTCACGATCGAGGAACTTGAATGCTGGGAAATCGAAACGATTCACGCCCTTGCAGCCCAGTTCAAGCAGACCCTCGGCCGTTCGCAAAAGAAGCTCCCATCGCTTCGCGGGAAGACCATTCTGAACCTTTTCATCGAACCGAGCACACGCACTCGCGTCGCCTTCGAGATCGCCGCGAAGCGGCTCAGTGCGGACGTCACGCTCGTGGAAAAAGCCGCCAGCAGCCTCGCCAAGGGAGAATCGCTCCGTGACACCGCCCAGGTGGTGCAGGCGTTGAATGCGGACCTCATTGTCATTCGCCATTCCGCCGCGGGGTCTCCTTATTATCTCAGCAAGATTGTCGACATTCCGATCGTGAACGCCGGGGACGGAGCACATGAGCATCCGACCCAAGCCCTCCTCGATACCTTCACGATGAAGGAGAAGCTCGGCAGCCTCGAAGGACGCAAGGTAACGATCCTCGGCGACATTCTCTTCTCCCGGGTCGCCCGCTCCAACATCTGGGCACTCCGGAAGCTGGGTGCACACGTCACCGTAGCGGGTCCGTCCACCCTCGTTCCGGAACGGTTTCGGGATTTCGGGGTTGAGGTGACTCACAAGCTCAAGGATGCCCTGGCCGACGCCGATGTCGTGATGCTCCTGCGCATCCAGCATGAACGTCAGAGCTCTTCACACTTTCCCAGTCTGGCCGAATACCGGAGTATGTACGGGTTGAATGCAGATCGCGCAGCGTGGCTCAAGCCCAACGCCCTGATCATGCATCCCGGCCCCGTGAACCGCGGTATCGAACTCGATTCTTCCCTCGCGGACGGCCCTCAATCAACTATTCTGGAACAGGTAACGAACGGC
Organism: uncultured Puniceicoccaceae bacterium; assembly: GCA_964629165.1. Classification (GTDB taxonomy): domain Bacteria; phylum Verrucomicrobiota; class Verrucomicrobiia; order Opitutales; family Oceanipulchritudinaceae; genus CAWVVV01. The sequence goes on along the minus strand of CAZVQJ010000009.1, from coordinate 10,000 downwards.
GTTGTAACCCGTATGGCAGTCCTCTTCCTCTGCATGAGCGGGGCGGCCCATCGTCGCCACACCCGTATCCCCACGGCATGAGCAATCGCTGGATTATTCGAAACGGGCGGGTCATTGATCCGGCCAACAACCGCGACGAGGTCGCCGACCTTCGCCTCGAAGAGGGTCGCATCGTCGACACGTTCTCCGGCGGGGACGAAGGTGCCCGATCCTATGACGCCAAAGGCTTGGTTGTCGCCCCCGGGTTGGTCGATATCCATGTGCACTTGCGGGAGCCGGGGCAGACTCAGAAGGAAGATATCGCTTCCGGAACACGGGCCGCTGCTGCGGGCGGTTTCACCTCGATTGTCTGCATGCCGAACACCTCACCGGTCGCGGACAATCCCGGAACGATTCAGCGGATTATTGATTCGGTGCGCCGCTCGGCGGTCGTCAATGTGTATCCCACCGGCTGCCTCACGATGGGGATGGCGGGGAAAGCCCTCGCTCCCCTGGGGTCGCTCATGAAGGCCGGGATCGTCGCGGTCACGGACGACGGAGCGTGTGTGCAGGATAACGAAATCATGCGCCGGGCGGTCGAGTATGCCCAGATGTTCGACCTTGTGGTGATGGACCATTGCCAGGACATGGCGATGACCCGGGGTTCGGTCATGAACGAGGGCTATTGGTCCCTGCGCCTCGGTCTGCAGGGGTGGCCGGCCGCGGCGGAGGATATGATGATCGCCCGCAACGTCGTGCTGTCGCGCCACACCGGTGCCCATATCCACATGCAGCACGTGAGCACGAGCTACGGAGTCGACATCATCCGGCGGGCGAAGAAACGCGGCATCCGGGTGAGTGGCGAGGCCATGCCCCACCACATGTTTTTCACCGACGAAGACTGCCGCACCTACGACACCAACTTCAAAATGAATCCGCCGCTGCGCTCTGCCGAGGATCGCGACGCCGTGATCGAAGGGGTTCTCGATGGCTCGCTCGACATCATCGCGACCGACCATGCTCCCCATTCCCGCGACGACAAGGATTGCGAGTTTGATCGCGCTCCCTTCGGGATCATCGGTCTGGAGACGGCGCTCGGCGCATGCCTCGAGGTCCTCGTTCACTCTGGACGCTGTGATCTTTCGTTCCTTCTCAGCCGTATGACCCACAAGCCGGCGGAGATTCTCGGCCTGCCCAAAGGCACACTTTCCAATGGTGCCGATGCCGATGTGGTGATCTTTGATCCGGACGCTCCGAAGGTCATCGATGCGCAGCGCCTCCAGAGCAAATCAGCAAATTGCCCGTGGCACGGCCACACCCTCCGTGGCGACGTCCGGACCACCTTTGTCGGCGGCCGACAGGTTTGGGACGGAGAGCGTATCCTCGTCGCACAATGACAGAGGGCACTGAACCCGGCTGGATCCTCTCGATCACCGCCATCTTCCAGATCCTTCTCCTTGGCGGTGGCCTCATCGCCCTCGCGCTGGTAACGACGCGATGGAAACAGTGGAAAACGGAGCGTCCCGAACTCACGGCCTGGCGTCTCGCCTGGCCTGATTTCCTCCTCTTCGTCTGCCTTCTCCTCGTCTGGACGATGGCTTCGGGAGGGATTGGCTACACCCTCGTCGATTGGTTTACCGCTGTCGCGGACAGGGAAGAACTGCCCGAAACGCTCTTCGCGGCCGTCGCGAGCGGGCTCATGCAACTGGGCTTTATCGCTCTTTTCTGGAAGTGGCGGGAGATCCACCGGAGCGAGGCCGAGGGCCCCCTGGAAACCCGTTCTCGCGGACCCTTCTGCACCCTCGGGGTCGCTCTCGGTTTTCTCCTTGCGAGTTATCCCGTGGTTCTGGTGTGCAGTCTGGGCTGGACCGCCCTCCTGCAGTGGCTGGACGCGCTCGGCTTGCCCATCGATCTCAGTCTGCAGCCGCAGCTGGACCTCTTTGCGGGGGCCGAGAACCACTTTCAGTTTCTGCTCCTCGCAACGGTCGCCGTCATCATCGCTCCGATCGCGGAAGAACTTGTCTTCCGGGCAGGCATCTTCCGCTTCTTTCTGGGGCGCATGAGTGTCCCCGCCGCCATGACCCTCAGCGCCTTCCTCTTCGCGATGCTGCACCTGAATCTCTACAGTTTTGTGCCGCTGATGGTGTTCGGTGTGCTTCTCTGTGTGGGCTATCAGCTGAGTGGTAGCATCCGGGTTCCTATCGCCATGCATGCGCTCTTCAACCTGAATACGGTTGTCCTCGTATGGCTGGCACCGGAGATCGTAGCGCCATGAACACACCCTTTGCGGCCACCGGAGAACCGACCGTGGGAAATCTCGGCGAAGTGGCGGTCCTCGCCCAGATCCGAGAATGGCTGGGTTCGTCTGCGCCCGCTGCTCCCGCTGGGATGGGAGATGATACCGCCCTCCTGCCGGTGCCGGCGGGCAATCTTTTGACAACCGACAGCCTCGTTTATGGCCGGCATTTCGACGACTCGGTTGCTCCCGAGCTGGCTGGGGCCAAACTCTTGAAGCGCAATCTCAGCGATATCGCTTCAATGGGGGGTGAACCTGGAGTCGCCGTCCTCGCCGGGTTTCTTCCGCCCAGCCTGTCTCTCCAGTGGCTGGAGCGTTTCGTGCGTGGCCTCGCAGCGTGTGCTGAAACCTGGAATGTGCTCATCGTCGGGGGCGATCTCACCCAGACGGATGGCTTTGTCGGTTTCAACTTGACGCTTACGGGCCAATCCCGGCGGGCCCTCCTGCGCACCGGCGCGCAGATCGGCGATGAACTCTGGGTGACGGGAGCCCTCGGCGGTTCCCTCCGTTGTCACCACGTGACCTTTACTCCCCGCGTCTTCGAAGGCCAATGGCTGGCACGGCAGCCAGCCGTTCACGCCGCAATCGATATCACGGACGGGCTTGCGAAGGACCTCCCCGCCCTTCTCCCGGCCGGGGCGGCCGCAAAAATCGAGATGGAACGTCTCCCCCTCCGTCCAGCGGCGAGCGGCCCCGAGAGTGCATTTATCGACGGCGAAGACTATGAGCTTCTGATCGCGATCGCTCGCTCCTGGGATGCGGGAGGGGGTCAGGAGCAGTGGTCGAAGACTTTCCCTACGCCCCTTTCATGCATCGGCACTATCGTCGAACAAGAAATCCCCGGTGCGCGCCTGATCGATGCACTCACGGGCAAGGCCCTCTCCTTCACGGGTGGTTATGAGCATTTTCGCGGAACTTGAGAAGGGCGTGTTCACCGCGTCTGCGGAAGAGACCGGTAGGCTCGCGCGGTGCCTGGCAGCCGAATTGCCACCGGACACCGTGCTGGCTCTCGAGGGGAACCTGGGCGCGGGAAAGACTACCTTCGTGCAGGGCATCGCAGCTGCCTTCGGGGTTATCGAAACGGTGAAGAGTCCTTCCTTCAACCTCGTCTCGATCCACGCGGGATCCCGGCAGATTGTGCATATCGATGCCTACCGTCTCGAATCGGAGGACGCGCTCGAGGGCTTGATGATCGAAGAGTTTCTGCGCAGTCCCTACTGCCTCGTTCTGGAGTGGCCCGAGAACGTGGCCTCGTGGCTGCCACCGGACGCCCTCTGGCTCAAGATAACGATCGAAGCCGGAGATCGGCGACGATTCCAGTGGCAAACGCGATAGCCGGTGCGGCCCGCGCTTCCCGGCTTGGACGCAACTGGTAGAAAAGATACCGAGGGGGCTATCAGCCCGGTTTCTGCTCGCCCGGCTCGTCAGACTGGCCTCCCGCCTCTTCCGCTTTCGATCCCGTCTCCTCTGCCCCTTCCTTGGTGGGCGTGATTTGCGGGACAAGCGGTTGGACGTTCGAGGGTTCGCTGGGCTCTTCCTCCGATCGCTGTTTCAGCGCCGGTTCGACCGATTCCTTCAAGGCCGGAACAGGTTCTACCGCCGCTCCAGGTCCGGCGTCCTCCACCGCTTCTGGTCGTTCGCGGACAGGCGGTTCGGGATCAATCGCGGATTCCGGCACCACGGCTTTCTCACCCTCATCGTTCGCCGCTTCCGGCGGCTGCGTCCGTTCGTCCCGGTCGCTTGGGGGTGCCTCGGGACCGGCTGACACCGCCGGTTCATCTTCGATTGCAAGCGACGGTGTGGGTTCCCGATCCTGCGATGTCTCCACCCCTTCGTCGTCTCGCGACGTGACGGCTTCAGCCCCGTTTTTCTCCTCCGGTTGCCCCGGAGGTTCGGCCACCGGTGTCGCCATCGGCTGAGAAGCCGGCCGCGATTTTGCCTTGGGCTCCTTCGCCTTGGGAGTTTCGAGCGGAGGCGGCACCTGCAGACGCCCATCGCTGTATTCGACGACATAACCCTGCGTAACAAGGTAACGAAGATCCCGGCGCAATGCCGCGAGCGCATCCGCAGACTCTTTCGAAGACGTTGCGGACGTTGTTTCCGGCTCACCCTCAGGCGTCGGCTGTTCGGTCGTCGTTGTGTCAGGGCTGCTGGCCGCCATCCCCAGATACTGGCGCGGGAGATCCGATGCCTTGATGTCCGGATTGGCTTCGAGGAAATTGATCAGGTCCGCGATGTTATCGGCGAGCACTTCGCCCGGAGTCCGGAAGCGACGCTTGACCGCACAGACATAGCTGACGCCCTTCGAGCCACGCTTGTAAACAGCGAGATTCAGACGCCGCAGGCGGCCGCGGATGTTGTTCGCGGTGTTGAGCGGAAATCGCATCTGTTGCTCGTGCAGGGCCTCGATCGAACGCCGGAGGGGATCCGCTGGCGGCAGCAGATGCAGGTCCCGACCAATGAACCGCACCGAATAGGCAGGCCGTACGAGCTTCTCCTTCGCATGCGTGAGGAGATACAGCCTCGCCGACTCGAAATCAACAAAGGTCGGCGCCTCCGTCCCTTCAGGCACATCTTTCAGCGTATAACGACGGCCCTGCTTCATGCGCTCGAGCCATGCGCTCACCACCTCCGGATCCCGCACGGATTCGAGCCGCGCCTGCACTTTTTCAAAGGGCACGTTCGATACGCGGTTGGCGTGATGATCGCGCAACATCGCCTGGTACCGATGAAAGTTGGGAGGCCCGATCAGCTCTCCCGTGATGCCACAGCGGTGGATCGTCTGAAAGTTGCCACTGGGCGGTTCCGCTTCATAGTCCTCGACCGTGAAAAATTGGTCGAGGTAGTGCGTGAGCACGTGTTGCACCGCATCTGCCTCCGATGCAAACGGAAGTCCGTCCGGAACCGCCGCATGCAGGATTGCGGGTTCTGCTTCCTTTTGGCCCGGATGTTTCGCCACGCACACCCAGCGTTCCGGCTTCTCGAGAATGAGCCGTGCGATCTCAAAGAGTTCAAACGTCCGGCAGGATTGCTTGATCGCCTGGCTGAGGACCTTGAAGGCATTGTCATCCGGGTAGAAATCCGCGACCAGGATGGGCCGGAATGGCTCTTCCTGCCGGCTAGCCCGAAAGTCGCCGCCCTCCCGCCGATCGGTTCTCCCTCCCCGGCGGTCCCGACGTTGCGCCGGTTGACCGCCGCCCCCTCCAGTGCGGGGGCCACGATCCTCACGATTGCGGGGATAATGCCCTCCCCGACCAGAACGGTCGTGCGGCCGCTGTGCAGGCGTTTTCGAGGGCGGCATCGAACCGCTTCCCCAATCAGGGCCAAGCGAAAGACCCCCAAGGCCACTGAGATCGAGATCGGAAGGTAACTTTTCCACCTCGGAGCGTGAAGCTTCGTCAGACATAGGTAACCACAAGAATCGTCATACAACGGATAATCTCCGCAGAGGGTCAAGAATCGAACCGACAACTGTCTATGATGCGCTCTTTTCATTCCGGTGAAAAAAGTGCTTGCCCCCCTGCCTCGCGGAGGCCTTTCTTCCGTCCTTTCGTGAAGGTTCGCGCCTTCCGATACGCTCAGGTGGTGGAATTGGCAGACACGCTACCTTGAGGGGGTAGTGCCTTCGGGCGTGCGGGTTCAAGTCCCGCCCTGAGCACCATTTTCTGGCCCGGATCAAGACCGGGGTTGGAACTGGACATGCCGCAAGATTCCGCAGCCTTCCTGCGGACCACTTCCCGCCCCCCGCCGGAGGTCGATGCGGGACCCCCCCCGGCCCCGGATCGGCCCGCACCCATTCAGGGCCGCGGATGAGACTGACGGTGCGCTTCCTTCAGGCGCTGCAGGCCGACGTGCGTGTAGACCTGCGTCGTGGAAAGGCTGGCATGGCCGAGCAGTTCCTGCACGACACGAAGATCGGCCCCGGCATTCAGGAGATGTGTGGCAAAACTGTGCCGTAGCTTGTGAGGAGTGAGGTCGTTCGGCAGGCCGGCGAGTTCGAGGTATCGTTTCATCCCCCGCTGCACCCAGGCGGCTGTCAGCGGCTTTCCCGCTTCCCGAACGACCACCAGATCGTCGGGAGCGTATCCATCCGTGTATTGCGCGCGGTATGCCCGAAGAAGGCTGAGTGCGACCTTGCCGACGGGAGCGAGGCGTTCCTTTCCCCCCTTTCCGCGGATGCGCAGAATCCCGTGCTGAAAATCCACCGACGCGACCCGAAGCTCGACGAGTTCGCTGATCCGCAGGCCGGCGCCATACAGCAGTTCAAAGATCAATCGGTCCCGGCAGGCTTCGAATGGCGTGATTTCACCGCTCTCCAGCAGACGTTGCGGACCACTCAGAAAATGTATCGCCTGCTTTTCGGTAAAAAATTTCGGAAGGGGCTGGCGGAACGGTGGCAGGGTCAGCCCCTGGAACGGATTGGCCGAGACAAGGCCCCGGCGGCGGAGATCCTTGAAGAACGAACGTGCGGCCGAGACCTGCAGGTGGAGAGACCGACGCGACAGTCCCGCACGCTGCGCGTCCACGAGGTAGGAACGTAGCAGAATCGTCGGTACGGCGTTGAGGTCGCCCTCCCAGCGACCTGACGCACGCAGGGCCGCGAACAGCTCCCGCAAGGCGTGCCCGTAGTTCCGGATCGTATATTTCGAATAACGCTTTTCGCCGGAAAGAAAGGCGAGATATTCCGTCACCGCGACCAGTTCCGGCCGGCGTGCCGCGTTCTCCTTCCCGCTGGTCGGGTCAGTCAAGCCCGAGGATCTTTCTACCCTCTCCGGAAATCATGTGGGCGTTCCACTGCGGATCCCAGACGATTTCGACCGTGGCGGAACGCACCGCGGAAAGAGATTCGATCTTCTGGCGGGCGTCCTCCGCGATGGTGGGTCCCATGCCGCAGCCGGGGGCGGTCAGCGTCATCGTAACATGGACGTCGTACTGGCCTGTCTCGACCGCTTCCGTCCGGAGGTCATAGATCAACCCCAGATCAACAATGTTGAGCGGAATTTCGGGGTCGAAGCACTGCCGCAGTTGCTCCCAGAGCAGTTCCTCCGAAAATTCTCCGTCGATCGCATTTTCCGGAGGTGCCTGACGGAGGGTGGCGGCCGTCTCCGCACCGAGCGCATCGAGATCCTCCCCGGCGATCCGGTAGAGGCCACCCTGATCGCGGACCGTGACGGAGCCACCGAGCGATTGGGCAATGGTAAGGCGGGCACCGGCCGGGAGGGTGACACGGTCACCTGCCGGGATGCGCACGGCCGGACAATCGTTATGGAGAATGACTTCCTGCATGTGTATTCTGGTCAAGTTTCCTACCATTGCAGCCGCGCTGGAGCGTAGCTGTAAACGTGATGTGGATCGTTCATGCGGAACCACCACTGCAGCTCTTCGATGAGCGGGCCAACCTGTGATTCGAGGGCTTCGAACGGAAATGCCGACCGGGCACCGAATCCGCCCCCACCCCCGGCAAAGATTTCACCGATCACTTCCTCCACGGTCATCGCCCGCGGATAATCGGTGATCGTGTATCGATCCCCGAGGCCGCCAAGATCTGCCGCATGCTGGATAGCGCTTTCGAGGCCGCCGAAGCGGTCGACGAGATGGTGATCGAGAGCTCGCAAGCCCGACCATTCCCGCCCCTGCGCAATCAGATCGACCGCCTCGACGGTCATCGAACGCCCGGCGGAAACCCGGTTCAGGAACAAGTCGTAGGTATAGTCGACGCGTTCATCGAGGAGCGCTAGTTGCTCTTCGTTCCGAGGTTGGAAAAGGCTCCACAGCGCACCATTGCGGTTCGTCTGCACGGTTTCGATGTTCACATCGAGAGTGCCCGCGAGTTCCTCGACGTTCGGGATCATGGCAATGACGCCGATCGATCCGGTAATCGTCGTGGGATGCGCGAAGATCGTTTCACCATGAGCCGCGATATAATAGCCCCCGCTCGCGGCATAACCGCCCATCGAAACCACCACCGGCTTTTTCTCGTTGGTAAGTTGGATCTCGCGGGAAAGAACCTCCGAGGCGGTCGCACTTCCGCCCGGCGAGTTCACGCGGAGAACCACCGCCTTGACGGCGTCATCCCTCCGAAGCTGACGCAGGATGCGGGCAAATCGGTCACCCCCGACGGTCTTCGCGGTCCCTTCTCCATCGACGATCGTGCCCTCCGCATAGACGACCGCCACTTGATCGCCCCGGACTTGTCCAAGTGCGGCGAGGGGGTCCTTTGTCGCCGCCAGATAATCCTGCATCGCGATTTGTGTGAATGATTCGTGATGCGATGCATATCCGGCAAACTCGATGAGCTTCTCCTGCATCTCGTCGTAATGGAGAAGCTCGTCGATCAAGCCCAGTTCGCGCGCATCGCGGCTCATGATCATCGGCCGGTCACTCGCCAGTTGATCGAGGTCCTCCAGCGAAATTCCCGTGCCACCGGCGACGCCCTTGCGCAGTTCGAGCCACAGATCATCGAGCAGCGCCTGGAGGGATTCCCGTGTCTCTGACGACATTTCCCGGCTCGAATAGGGTTCCGCCGCAGATTTGTATTTTCCCGCCCGGATGACTTGGTAGTGCACCCCGGCCTTGTCGAAGACCCCGCCAAGATACGGAATCTGCGCGGCCAGTCCACGGTAGTCGAGCAACCCTACCGGATCCATCCAATGTTCGGACGCCACCGACTTGAGGTAGAGCTCGCCGAGCCCATCCGTCACCGAATAGGCAAAGACAGGCTTTCCGGATGCCTCCACTTCGGCCAGTTTCTCCCGGACTTCGGTGAGGGTCGCGAACGTATTGGCCATCGATCCGCCGGCCCCGAGGTTCCCCATCAGCAGGATGCCCGCAATCGAATCGTCGTTTTTTGCCGTCTCGAGAGCATGGAGAACCTGACGCAAGGGAAGGCTCGGCACGGCGTTGCCTCCGATTCCTGAAAACACCTCGTCAAGCGGGCTCGTATTGCCGGGTGAATCATAGATCTGCACCCCAAGGTCGAAGACCAGCACCGCATCCTGAGGAACCTTCACCGGCTTCGGCTGGAAAAGCGTACCGATCGCAACCAGAACGAGGAAACCGAGGAAACAGAACAGGGCAAAGGCTACCACAATGGCCGCCAGGTGCTTGAAAACCGCGCGAAGAAAGTTCGCCATAGGCCGTCCATCGCAATCAACAAACGGCTTCTCCACAAGCGTGAAAACAGAATCCGGAGGATCGGATTGAAGAGCCGGATCCTTTCCGATCGATCCCGCGAGACTGCCCTTGGTCAGACGCGCTACGGAAGGTCCGCTCCTCTTCGCTCAGGGATGCCCGTCGGCAGGTTGCCGCCCGCTTGACGGCGGTTCCCCGAACGTTTCCTCGTAGGCCGCTTCGATCTGCGCGACCTGGTCGGCACTGACCTTCGGCTGCAGCCAAACGCGCTCGAAGTAACGGTCGGCGCTTTGGCGATCGCCCGTCTGAATGGCATAGAGTGACAAGGTGGCCAACGCGGCGGCATTGGCCGGCTCCGCCTCGAGCGCCTTTTCCGTTGCTTCGATCCCCGCATCAATTTCGTTGCGGGTGAAATGAATCCGGGCGAGCTGCAGGTAGGCGGCGGCTTCATTTGGACGCAGCGCAATCGCTTTGCGCAGGCGCGCGATGGCGGCAGCGAGGCGACCATTGGATTCGTGGAAACGGGCCATCTCCATGTTCATGGCGGGAGATTCCGGACAGTTCTCCATCCCCGCAAAGACGAGCCTTGCGGCC
>CAZVQJ010000008.1:0-34746 GCA_964629165.1 uncultured Puniceicoccaceae bacterium | reverse complement strand
AGGATCCTCACGCCCGCCTGCTGCGCAGGCTCAAGAGCGCGGAGCCCGCGGAGGAGAGGCGGTGGCGGGATCGACGATCATTGCCTGATAAACGTGGAGAGGGAGTGTTTTGTGCGAATCCCCATAAACTCCGCGTCCTTGGCGTTCTCGAGCGCAGCGGGCGTGAGATATTTGCGGTGGCATGGTCCCAGGTTCGGAGCGGCTGGGCCTGCAGGATCTGGGTTTGTAGGCGACGAAGGGGGATCCCCGGGCGTCGGATCCTCAGACCCGTGCAGGCTTTCGATTTTGACTTCGCAACGGACGGACATCTCGCAGAGAAGTGCCGCCATGTTGTCGGTCCGGAAAGTCACGATGAGCTTCGGAGGGGCTCCCCTTCTCGAAGACGCTTCGCTCGAGGTGTCGGCAGGGGAACGGGTCTGCCTCGTCGGTCACAATGGTGCGGGAAAATCCACGCTGCTCGGCATCGTCGATGGAACCCTCGCACCTGACCAGGGAGAGGTCCAGCTGGCGCCGGGCAACCGGCTGGCCAGCCTCCCGCAGACGGTTCCGGCGGACCTCGTAGGAACGATCGAGAGCGTCGTCTCGGGTGGTCTCGACGACACCGGACTTCCCGAGTGGGAAATGCAGACCCAGGTTGAGCGCATCCTCGAGGAAATGGAACTGGAGGGAGGCCGCACAGTCGAAACGCTCTCCGCCGGGCTCAAGCGCCGTGTTCTTCTCGCCCGTGCCCTCGTCTCTGATCCGGAACTCCTCATCCTCGATGAGCCGACCAACCACCTCGATCTGCCCGCCATTCGCTGGACCGAAACCTTTCTCCGCGAGCGCTACCGGGGAGCCCTCCTCTTTGTCACCCACGACCGCACTTTCCTCCAAAATGTGGCCACCCGGATCATCGACCTCGATCGCGGACGGTTGATCAGCTGGGATTGCGACTACCGCACGTATCTGGAGCGCAAGGCGGAGTGGCTGGCGGCAGAAGCTCATCAGCAGGCGGAATTCGACAAAAAGCTGGCGGAGGAGGAACGCTGGATCCGGCGCGGCATTCAGGCCCGGAGGACGCGAAACGAAGGTCGCGTGCGCGCTCTCAAGCGAATGCGCGAAGAACACCGCACCCGTCGGCAGAAAATCGGCTCGGTGAATCTCCAGATTGATGCCGCAAACCGTTCTGGAAACAAGGTGATCGCAGCCGAGGAGGCCTCCTTTGCCTACGGCGACACAGCCGTCATCAATCCGTTTTCAACGCTTATTTCGCGCGGTGACAGGATCGGGATTGTCGGACCGAACGGGGCCGGCAAAACAACCCTGCTGCGGCTTCTCCTCGGGGAACTGTCCCCTGCCAGCGGCGAGGTGCAACTCGGCACTAACCTCGAAATCGCCTATTTTGATCAGCTGCGCAATCAACTCGACGAGGATCAGACAGTGGTCGAGAGCATCGCCGGAGGGAGCGAAACCGTCTCGCTGCAAGGAGGTACCAAGCACGTCATGAGCTACCTCGGAGACTTTCTTTTTCCCCCCGACCGTGCCCGCAGCCCCGTAAGCATGCTTTCCGGAGGCGAACGCAACCGGCTTCTCCTCGCCCGTCTCTTCACCCGTCCGGCGAACCTCCTCGTTCTCGATGAGCCGACCAACGATCTTGATCTCGAGACGCTTGAGCTGCTCGAGGAACGGTTGACCGAGTTCACCGGCACGATCCTCCTCGTCAGCCATGACCGCTCGTTTCTCGACCATGTGGTCACGGACCTGCTCGTCCTCGACGGTTCGGGTTCGGTCGAGTCCTTTGTCGGTGGATACAGCGATTATCTCGCACAGAAACGCCCTCCGCCCCCGGCGCCTGCCCGCCAGTCGACAAAGCCAGCCGTGGGCAAACGTCCGCCCAGGCCGCGCAAGTTTCTGAATCGTGAACGCTGGGAACTGGAAGCCCTTCCCGGCGAGATCGAAGAACTCGAGAGCGAACAGGCCGTACTTGCCGAGCGCCTCGCAGACCCTTCCCTCTACCAGGGAAGTAGCGACGCCCTGCTCAAGATTCAGTCACGCATCCATGAGATTGAATCGAAGTTGCCGGAGAAATATGCCCGATGGGAAGAACTCGAGTCGCTGCGGGAAGCCCTCGAAGGCGGAAACTGATCCGCACGAAACCCGTCTACAAAGGCAGCATCGACTCCCCCGGCCGCGATTCTTCAGGCTCGGGCGGCGCCGCTTTCGGGGACGAGGGCAACGGCAGGGTCGGTTTCCATTCCAGCCAATCATCATCAAAGCCCATTTCGAGTTCGAATACCGTCTCTGGGGGAACAGGTTCCCGCTCGGCCGCCTCGGGCGGCGTCGCAAAGGCAACCGCACCACTCAGAATCGATTCGAGGGGTCCCGCCTGGAAGGAGGCCCCGAAAAGACCGACCTGCAGACGGACGCCACCGGAATCCCAGAAAACCGTTCCGTCGCGGACGAGCGAATCATATGGCTCGTCGATCCGGATCCCGACGAGGACATGTGTAGCGTCCCGGGCAAGCTCGACGGATTCGACCCGGCCCACCTCCAGCTGGCGATAGAGGACCGGAACTCCACGCTGGATCGTGCCCTTCTGTTCCGCCCGAAGAAGGAAAACGGTCGAAGGGCCCCGTACGTTCATGGGGCGCTCGACAAGCCCCTGAAAATGGAGCGTCGCCGCGCCTTCTCCCGGTTCCACCTCAATATGAGGCCCCTCCAGGAGGGTGTTCAATCCGGTCACCCCGCCGGGCCCAATCCGCGGTCGCACGATCCAGAACTCAGAGCCCTCGCGGGCCACCGCTGCGGCCGAGCGCAGGAGGCGGGCGACCACGAGCACCTCATCAAGATCTTCACTCAGCCCCACTTCTTCGACGGTCCCGACCGCAACCCCCCGATAGGTGATCACCGTCCGATCCGGTTCGAGACCGCTCCCTTCGGAAAATGTGATCGTGATCAATGGCCCGCGTTGGACGTATTCACGGTATAGGATGAAAAGGCCGATGATCAAGGTGACCGCCGGGACAATCCAGATCGGGGAGATTCTACGCCATCGGCGCACCTTGACGCGGGGAGTGGACTTCATCGGGACTGAATGGGTGGTGGGCAATTTTGCCAGAGTTCACGCGGCTGAAACCGATCGGCCGCAATCACGGTAAGAACGACGGCGCCCGCGAACCATGGGGCGGCTGGGCCCGGACGCACCGAAGCGATCACCCCGAACTGCACGAGGCCCGAGAGCAACCCCAGGAGGAAGATGTCCAGCATCGACCATCGGCCAATGAAGTCGATCACTCCGGCGACAGTCATCGCGACACGGCTGCCCGCCTTCTGACGGGCGACCCGAAACAGCCAGAAGAGGCCGCCAATCTTTCCCAGCGGCACAACCACACTCGCGACAAAGACCACCAGCCCCACAAACCAGAGACCATCGGCGAAAAGGTCCACCACGCCCCGATAGATCGTGAAGGCCTTCGGCGAGCCGCTCAGCTGGGTGATCATGATGGGGTAAAGATTGGCCGGAACGAGCATGATGGCCGCCGCGATCAACAATGCATATGCCGATTGCGGCCGGTGCGCAGGCAGGGAAGAGGAATGCCCCGCATCGCTCCCCCGCGATTCCGCGATTTCTTCGATCGGGAACACCTGTAGCGCGCCCAGCCACGCGACGGTCGCACCCATGAAGAAGGCCAGCCCAGCATGCATCTCCATCCTTGCCAGTTCATCAATTTTCAGAAATGCGACGAGAACCGCGAGGAGGAAAATTTCCGGCATCGCCCATGTGCGAAGTGAAACGAGGAGGCGCACCGCGTATTCCCAGCCGGCGAATCGCCTGCCCATCAGGAGGGCGGTCGCCATCCCTGCCATTAAACCCGCCAACAGAAGCGGCAGCACCGCCACAAAAAGATCGGCGAGGACTCCCAGCACGAGCATCCCCTCACGGCGCAGCCCTGTCCCCACGACGAGCAATCCTCCCCTCCCGTGAAGCCCGAACTTGTTTACTTCAACCAACGGAAAGCATGCCGCCATCAGCCACAGGAGCATCGCGGTCACGATCAGCGCAAGGGAAGTTTCCGCCCCAAAGCGGCGCTGACGATACAAGGTCGTACCGCACCGGGCGCAAGAGGCTTCTTCTCCCGCTATGAGCGACCGTCGTCGCTGAGACAACTGACAGATCGGGCATGTAATCTCCTTGGGCGGCATCTGGGGTCAGGCTGGATCGTAAGGTAGGCGTTTCTCCTTTTCGTGCAAGGTCAGGCGAGCCTTCCCGTTTTCCTTTGCCTGAGGTTGAACCGTCGGCTCATATCACGACCCAGATGAGCAACCGCTTCTACGGCGACTTTGATTATGAACAGGTTGAACGACGCCCTTCCGGCCGTGGTGACCACCGCAACCCTTTTCAGATCGATCGCGATCGCATCGTTTTTTCGCCGCCTTTTCGCCGACTCCAGTCGAAAACGCAGGTTTTCCAGAGCGGAGAATACGACTTCTATCGTACCCGATTAACGCATACGATCGAGGTGGCGCGCATCGCCCGCTCGATCACCGAATATCTAAACGCCCGGAACGAGCGCCTGCGCCCGGACTTTTACATCGATCCGGATCTGGTTGAAGCAGTCGGGTTGGCCCACGATCTCGGGCACCCTCCCTTCGGACACATCGGCGAGCGCAAGCTGAATGAGTTGATGCAGGAATATGGCGGATTCGAAGGCAATGCACAGACTCTGCGCATCATTACCCGCCTGATCTATCCGCGCCGCGAACGGCCCCAGGGCATGAACAGCACCCGCGCCTTCCTTGACGGCGTACTCAAGTACAAACGACTTCACCGCGAAGCCACCGGTCTCTCCTCCGCCGGCCGAAAGCTGTACCCACACAATCACTTCATCTATGACGAGCAGGACGATGTGCGTGCTTTCGTTTTCGACGGAGCCACCCCCGAAGGCGATCTCAACGGTCTCAAGAGCATCGAGTGCCAGATTATGGACTGGGCCGATGACACCGCCTACTCACTGCATGACATCGTAGATGGTGTCCATGCACGCTTCATCTCGCCGAGTGCGCTGGATGAGTGGGCGGCGGCCAACCCGGATCTGAGCAGCTGGCAGCGGCAGAAGCTGGAGGAACTGCTCGAAGGCATCCGGACCGGCTACTATGAACCTCGGTTCGGGCGCCGCATTGGCGACTACGTGCGCGCCTGCCGTCTGGAACCGATCGAGTCTCCACTCAGCGACCGGAGTAACCGGCATCGCTTCCAACTCGTGATCAGCGAACCGGTGGCGGAGGAATGCGATCTCTTCAAGCGGATCGCGGTTGATCTCATCTTTAAAAGCCCCCGCCTCCAGCAGATCGAATTCAAGGGTGGACACCTCCTCGACGCTCTCTTCGGGGCCTATCGTGAACACTATATCGAGGCTCCGGGTGACGGACTGCGCATCCTCCCTCCGGAAACACACCGGTGGATAAGCCAGGAGACGGATGCCCGCACCCGGGCCCGCTTGCTCTGCGACCATCTCTCGGCGATGACCGATAGCGAAGCCCTGCGTATGCACAGGCGCCTCTTCGACGCCGACTTTGCTTCCATCGCGGATCTCGTCTGAATTCTCCCACGCCTCGCCGCCCCCGCACCGGCTGCAGAACCTACTCCCGGGGAAAAAGATGACGGGCGAGAAAGATCTCGGCCTCCTCAATGGTGGCGCAAACCGCACACGGGCGTTGGTAGAAAAGCAATTCGCTCTCGAAGACGGCCCGGACGCGCCCGTTGTCACTGACAAACGCCCCCGCCACCACACTGGTTTCCGTCACAATCCGTCGCGACGCCATCGGATTGACCGAAAAACCATTCTTCCGATGCGCAAGGAAACCATAGGAACGCGTTCCATAATGTTCCTGGATCGCCGTGCACATCGCCGCGACCTCCGCATGATCGAGATTCACTCCCCCGTTAATCGTGCTGATAAGATGGTCTCGGTAGAGATCCAGGCTCCCGAACGGGAAGTCGACGCGCACGACAGAAGATTTGTCGAGCAACACAGTGGAGAGAGAGTTATGCATCCGGAGCTTGTTTTATGGGGTTACAGGCAAGTAGCCCGGGATTCTCATGGCAATACAAACGGTGTCTTCGAAGCAAGCGTTACGGGGGCCTGCGTCCTGCCAATGTCGGCGTGGCCTCCCCCATCTCGGAACGGGAGGCGAACCGGGAAAGCGTCGCGGGAGCACCGCCCGCAGGGGGCTGAATGCAAGTGAGCCCATTTCCTCTCCAGGAATCGATGGACGATCGACAACCGAAGCCTGAACGGCCAACGCGACGGAACCGATGCTTGACCCGTTCCGCGACCACAGGATAGGAAATCTTGTTTTCCACAGGCGACCAATCCGAAACCTCCCACTCATGAAGCCACTTCCCAAAGGCCTCGGCACCCAAGCGGTCCATGCCGGCCAAACGATCGATCCTACCACTGGTTCACGTGCCGTTCCCATCTACCAGACCACCAGTTATGGGTTCCGCGATTCCGAGCATGCGGCGAACCTTTTTGCGCTCAAGGAACTGGGGAACATCTATACACGCATCATGAATCCGACGAGCGACGTGGTGGAACAGCGCGTCGCAGCCCTTGAGGGCGGTTCTGGCGCACTCGCCTTGGCGAGCGGTTCTGCCGCCACAACCAATGCAATCCTGACGATTGCCGGTGCCGGGGACCATGTCGTGAGCGTGTCGCAGCTCTACGGCGGCACGTACAATCTTTTCCACCACACCCTTCCGCGCCTCGGCATCGAGGTCAGCTTTGTCGATACCAATGATCCGGAAGCGTTTCGCCGCGCGACGCGTGATAACACAAAGGCATATTTCGGTGAGTCTCAGGGAAATCCGAGCCTCGATCTATTTCCCTTCGAGGAGGTCGCTGCGATCGGTCGCGATTTCGGGATCCCGCTGATCATCGATAATACCGTTCTCACGCCGGCGCTTTGCCGACCGTTCGAGCACGGTGCCAATATTGTCGTTCACAGTCTTACTAAATTCCTCGGAGGCCATGGCACGAGTATCGGCGGCGTCGTTGTGGATGGCGGCAACTTTGACTGGGGAGCGAGCGGCCGTTTTCCTGGCTTCACAACCGAAGATCCCAGCTATCACGGGCTTACCTATTGGCCGACCTTCGAGGCGTTTCCGCCCGCCGGAGGGGGCAATGTCGCCTATATCATGAAAATGCGCCTGCAGATCCTTCGGGATACCGGCAACTGCGCGTCTCCCTTCAACAGCTTTCTCCATCTCCAGGGCATCGAGACCCTTCATTTGCGGATGGAACGACACTGTCGGAATGCTCAGGAGATCGCAGAGTTTCTGCGGGATCATCCGAAGGTGAGCTGGGTCAACTACCCAGGGCTTCCCGACCACCCCCACCATGAGCGGTCACAGAAGTATCTGACCGTCGGCTACGGGGCGCTCCTTGGGTTCGGTCTCCGAGGCGGAATCGATGATGGCCGCAAGTTCATCGACAGCCTGAAACTGTTCAGCCACCTCGCCAATATCGGTGACGTGAAAAGTCTCGCCATCCATCCTGCCAGCACGACTCATAGCCAGCTGAATGAGAGCGAACTCAAGACCGCCGGGGTCACTCCGGACTTCGTTCGCCTCTGCGTCGGGATTGAGGACGTCGATGACCTGAAGGCCGATCTCGACCAGGCGCTCCAGGGAATTTGAGGCGCTCCCAGAGACGACGTGAGGAGGAGCGTGTGGATCGCTCAAGCCTCGTCGCCGTCTGACGACGCCCCGCGCGAACTCACTCGGAAACGACTGGACCAGCAACCTTCCAGATCCCCCAGGATCGAGCATTCCCGCCTTTCCACATCCCCCATGCACGATTCCTTTGCTCCACAGCTCTGCCTGCGTCTCACCCTGCTCTTCGGGTGCATCGTCAATGTCCCTCTTTTGACATCGGCCACGCCGATCGAAGCGATCACACCTGCGCCGCGTCTCCAAGCGTATGAATGGATGCCACTGGCGCGCTGGTTCACGATGCATGCGGAAGATGTGGCGATTGCGGAGTCCGGAGAGGCCAGGATCGTCTTCCTCGGCGACTCGATCACGGAGGGATGGGCGGGCCAGGCGATCTGGCGAGACTCACTCGCGCCGCGGGGCGCAGTCAATTTCGGTATTGGTGGGGACAAGACACAGAACGTGCTTTGGCGTCTCGAGAACGGAAACGCCGGCAGCCTCGCACCGGAGGTCGTCGTCATTCTCATCGGGACCAACAACTTCGGCTTGGGTCAAACCTCTGCACCCGAAGTCGCCCTCGGCGTGAGAACGGTTGTCCTGAAGGCACGGGAGACCTTCCCCCAAGCGAAGGTGCTGCTCTTCGGGATTTTTCCTCGCGGCGCGGAACCGAACACCCCGATTCGACGCCAGATTGAGGCCGTGAATACGGACTTGTCATCGCTGCATGACGGGGTGTCCGTCTTCTTTGAAGACATCGGCGCACGCTTTCTCGACCCTGACGGCAGCCTTTCGCCCACCATCATGCCCGATTTTCTGCACCTTTCGGGGCAGGGTTATCAGATTTGGGCCGAGGCGATCCTGCCCTATCTCGAGAAGTGGATTGCGATACCAGCTGAACCCCGCCCCTGAAAAGCGATGCCACTATTGGCCTGCAGCGATCAGCCTCCGGTCTTCTCCCCTCCCCTGCCAAACGGCGTAGCGGAACCAGCCCTCCATCGGGAGAGCCGGATTCTCCAGGCTCACTGCGACAAGATCGGTTCCTGTCACGAGAACAATCTTTCGCGTTGGATACTTTGGATGGGAAAGCACCACCTGAACCGATAACGCCTCACCCGACCACTCGCTGTCGCCAATCGTGATCGTTTCAGGCGACGAACCGGCCATTAACCCAAGTTGCTTCGCGATACGGTTTGTGTGCCCATCACCGATCACGATGAGGTTCTCCTCAACATCCAGACGGGTGGACTCATCAGAGAGAACACGACAGTCGCCGTAGTGCATTTCCTGCCAGGAGTCCCTGAATTCCTCGGCCAGCCGTTTCATTTCCGCGTTTTCACGGGGGGATCCATCAGTCCCGTAGATGACCGTGAATCGTTCTGCCAAGGCATTGAAAACGGTGAGCTTCTTCAAGTGCCCAGGCGCGCGTAGATCCGATGCCGGATCGGACGGGTGTCGCTCCTGCCGACGCAACCACCCGATCAATTCCTTCCAGGCACCGAAATGCTCGGAGACGGTCTGTGGAAAGCGATCGAACTGGACAGGATAGTCGTGCCGACGCGCAGTTTCCTCGAAACGCATGGAGACCGAAAGATGACCGTGCCCGGGTTCGCCCCCATCATGAACGATACGAAAGGCAGGTCCCCCGGAACGCCAGAGTCGATCGACGCCGTCGACGGATTTCTGCCACGAAAGGAAGGCATCATGGGAACCAAATTCATGGGCCGACGGAAACTCCCGTTTAAAGCCGAAGAGCGGGTTCATCAGGCCGACGGCGCAGAATCGTTGCGGCAGAGCGGCCACCGCATCGATGGCGAGTCCTCCACCGCTACATCCGGCCAGGAGCGATACTCGATTGGGGTCGATTCTGTAGTGCTTTTCCACGTCGGCAAGCACCTCCTCCAAATGGGTCACCTCACAGGGCTGCCTTCCCAGCTGGTTGCGGAAGCCGCTCCACAGGAGGATTACGCCTTCTTTGGCGGCCAGCGCGCAGAGACGATCCGCCTCAGTGATTTCCTCCATATAGATGCTGCGAATAAAAGGGCGCGGCACGTAGGTTCTGGCCGGAAGTAACACAACCAGCGGGAACGCTTTCGGGCTCTCCCGCCGGTAGTTCGGAGGCACGAACAATCGGTAGGTTTGTCGCTGGCCGTCGGTCTGCGATGAAAAGCCTCGGATCTGGAGTCCGGGCGCGTGCGCAAAGGGATTCTCATATCGTCGCGCATCGGCGAGAACACGATCCAATTGCACCAGTGAATGGATCAGGTTGCGGTCCGCCAACCACTGCTTGCCACCGCTGCTGCGAGAACGATTCTCGGGCTCCAGCATGATTTCGATCCGTCGAACGAGGGCATCCCCGTTTTCGTCCACTTGAATGGATTCGGTTCGCGCATGCGCAAGGCTCTCCCTCCCAATCGTATCGAGATCCCCGATGCACAACCATTCATGATGCTCGCGTTCACCGATGGTTACAGATGTCCGGTAGAGGTTCGGAGCGAGGTCATTCGGGACCGACCAGCTTTCGCCGACCGCTCTCGAGAACGACTCGATCACGTTTCCCTCGAGAGAGGTCACCTGGAAGTCCAGAACGGCCCCCGCAGGCACGCCCCGAGGCTTCAGTTCCAGTGCCTGCCCCGGGGCGATTACAGCCGTTGGCCACAGAAACGATTGACGCGATTCCTGAGCCGCGAGCGCCGTCGCGGTAGCCGAATCGATCGTCGGCTCGACGCGGGCGGTCAAACCCCATTGATGCCGGAGCCGCGGGACCTTGAAGAGGAGGCGGTTTCGTCCTTTCCGCAGTTGTATCAAGATCGCTTCATCATAGGGGAAGAGACTCCGACTGACAGGTTTCTCATAAACCCGCTGGCCATTCACCCAGACAACCGGACCGGCGGCCGATGCGATCAGCAGATAGACCGATTTTTCAGATTCTGACGCAATGATGGATTCAGCGTACGCCACCGGCTGAACGTCGTCGCGCGACGCCTGCATCTGATACTCGAAGTAAAAATCAACAAAAGTTTGTCCTGCGACGCTCTTCTGGAAGAATTCTCTCCCCTGGGCTATCACGCTGTCCACCGGTGCCTGCTCGATGGCAACTTCCATACCCTTGTTTACGAGGTCTTCTTCCGTCAGCCCCACGAACGACGCCGCATCGTAGCGATAAGGGTCTTCATCGGGCGGAACGAAAAGCGGGCCGATGAGGCTCCAATCCTGAATCGTAAATCCGGAAACTTGCGATCGTTGCGCCGTGTCGCATCCGATCAGACACCAGCAAATGCCGATGAGGATGGCGGCATGAAATCCGATCGTTGCGCGGTTCACGTGGATGCGACATTCATGCGCTGTTCGATTCAGAATGGAGACTGCGCTCATTGCTGGAGTTCTCTTTCGGAGTGATTGGTCTGAATCGATCGTCCGAGCGCATCGTAGGTCAGGGTGATGGGAACAGCACCCAGCCGCTCCACCCGCTCAAGACGACCTTGAGAATCGTATTCATACTGTTCCAGGAGTTTTCCGTCTGCTCTCTCAACCCGCTCGAGTCTTTTGCGGTTGCCCGCTCGCGTGAACCATACCTTGAGGTGTTCATCGCCGGAAATCTGTTCCACCGTTTCCCGCTGGGGGTTGAAGATTGTCGTGGACCCATCGCCCCCTGGCATCCGCCTCACGTGGATCGAAAGGCCCGCCTGCGAAAGCGTGCATCGGTATATCCGCACTCCATCAGATCGAAGATGAACAGGAGCGGGCCAGCGGGAATCACCGTGTTCCCAACCGCGATTCTCCCCCCACCTGAAAGATTCGTCCGCGCTCCCGGGCCCCGAGATCCCACACAGCAATCCACTGCGGTATGAGAAGTTGACCGTTGTGCCCTTCCCGTCTGTCCATCCCATCAGTTCACCGTCGTCGTTCCATTCAAAAAGGTGACGGCATCCGCCGAGCACGAACAAAGCGGGCTGACCAGATTCATCGTATTGGACGTACAGATACGGGTCCTCCGGGGCTGAATCGTTCCCGCTCCAGATGGTCTCAATCAATCCACCACGGGCGGAGACAAGGAACTCTCCTCGCAATGGGTGCCCGAACGATTGCAAAGCGCCCCGATGGTAGCGCCACCAGCGGCCGTCGTCGGCGCGAATTTCATGGTCCCCGTTCGGGAGTTTTCGGATCCTCCAGGGAGCGGGGGCACCGGCTACCGACAGTGTGCGGGCGATTTTCTTCCGCTCAAACCGCACGCTCATGCCGTCTGGTGATTGCCAGCGCAGATGGTCCCGCCCGTCCGGCACGAGTTGGCTGTGGAGGGCGGGGATACGCCATGTCGATCGTGCTTTGCCTCGGCCATCCAGAACGAGCATGTGCCGCAAGACACAGTCAAAGCCGAGTTCCCGAAGCAGCGTGTCATCGTGCAACGGATACTCTCTTTGCAAGGTGCCATCCAACCCAACAGATCCCAACCGCTCCGCAAGGCGTGTCCATGCTGCTGCCTCGAGCGCGACTGTCGGCGGGTCTTCTTCGCCAAGGGCTCGCCCCACGAAGAGGAAAAGCACACAAATCGTCGCGACGACGACATCCAATCCCGATGCAGGGTCTATCCTCATTTCTCAACTTCGTTCAGGGAATCCAGGGAGAGCTGCTTCCAGACCTCCGGCCAGACTGCGCGGATGTCCGTTCCCACCCCAGGCGTGATGAAAACACGGGCATTTACCTGACGCGCCCATCGCTTCCATGCCGGTTGATTTCCTGCCTCGTCGATTTCCGGAAGAAGCACGACAACCCCGTCCGCGATTTCTTTGTGGAGTTCTTCTGCGGGAGGCCTTCCCACGGGATGAACGATGACGACGTTCCCTGAAGCCCCCGGGATCGAGTGTAGCCCATCCTTCGCCTGCCGGCCGAACAAGATCGTGCCGGTCCTCTTCTCCGCCTGTACGCCATCGTGCGCGAAGCCGGCGTGCACGACTACATGACAGGGTGTGTCCAAAGATTTTATCCACCGTCTGATCTCCTTTCCGGGTGCACGGCCAAGGACTTCCTGATCCATCCGGACCTGCCAGAAGCGGAGCGGACGATGCCCTTTCTCGATCCGCACCACCCCATCACCCGGTGCCGTCACCCGAAGTCCGTCGGGCGGGAGAAGGGCTCTTCCACTCAGGGCAAGACCGGTCGCCACGACGAGGCCACACGCCAACCCCGCGCCGAGAGGCAGACACCATCGACGTATTTTCAGGGTGAAAGGCGCCAATAGGAGGATCGCGATCGTAGGCAGAATCCAAAGCCTCCAGTCGATCCAAAGTGTACTGAAAATGTTGACCACCGCCCAGGAGACGACCGTCGCCCCGGCCACGACACGGATGCGCCGGCGTATCCCACTCTCCGATCCGCCAGGACGAATGCTCTGGAAGACGATGAATACGGTGGCCGCCACAATCAGTCCGAGTGCGACAATCCCATACTCCACACCGGCATGCAGGTAACTGTTCACCATCGTCGAGTATCTTTCGGTACGCTCGATGGGTTGGAACCAGTTCATGTAGGCGCGGCCTGATTCGCCTCTCCCCCACCCACTGACCGGTGCGGACGCCATCATGGAGAGGCCGCTTTGCCAAAGCTCGAGGCGATTCCCGACCGCCCGATCGGCAGTCGCATACTGCGGGGTGATGCGTACCCAGAAGCCGGTCACGAAGAGCAAGGCAATCGCCGCGATGATTCTCCAGGCGGCAAAGTCCAGGAGCCGTCTTATCCTGTTTGACGGCCCTTGAAAGCCAACGACAGTCGCGAAGAACACGCATGCGGATACCACCCCCGCGAGGCTCCCTCGCGAGTAGGTTTTGCACAGTGCAAACCACAGCGCGAGTTCCACCAGGAGGAGCCCCCCCATGAGGCACCGGCAACGCCCACGGGGATGTTCTCGCGACCACCACCAGCACCCCGGGATCAGCGTCGCGAGCCAAGCACCCGCAAAATTTGGCGTCGGCCAACCAAGACTCCACCGCGGTGCGTTTCGGAAAAGAAATTCTCCTTCAAAAACCATCGCTCACACATCCATCCAGACGCAAAACGGCTGCGGTCTTCGTCGTCTCTGAAGCATCCGGGAGGTCCATCGGGCATGAGGATGCCTCGAGCGCCCTCACCACGTCACCCTCTCAGCTTACGTAATTTTTCGTATAACTGGCAGTCGACGCTCCCGCGACAGATGAAGGGAGCGAGGTCGGTCAGGATCCTTGCGTTTGTTTGAGGGGCAACGATCATGCCGGCTGTGCGACGGAAGCGCGGCAGTCTCAATCCTTTTCCCCGGCTCCCTCAAAGCTCCGGCCTTCATTCGTTGGGGAGGTTTTTTGAGAACGGGCAGTCAGGATGGCTTTTTCTGCGGCTGGTGGCCCTTTTCCTCTGCGGCATGCCGCCGAGTCCGCTGGCCGGATCTCACACGCACGATCTTCTCCTCACCGCCGCCGAGGTACGGGCTTTACCGGTGGAAAAGGCGCGCGCGCCCAACGCCGTGCAGCTGCGAGGCATCTACATGGGCGGAGCAGATCCAGAGGGAATCGCCTTCGTCCTTCAGGATGAGACCGAAGGCATTTACGTGCAGGCTCCGCCGAACCTGCTTGTCGGCATGCAACGCGGTGATCTTCTTGAAGTCCTCGGGGTAACTGATCCCGGCGGCTACGCCCCCTATGTCCTCGCCGACGAGGTACGACGGATTGGGCGGAGGCCTATTCCGGAACCCATCGCAGTCACGCTCGACGAGCTGCACTCCGGACAAATGGACGCACAATGGGTGGAGGTAACCGGTATTGTTCGCAGCGTCGAACCCACCGCGCCCAGTGATTCCGCCCCACCGCCTCCGGGAACCCGCTTCACGCCGTTCACCTCCGCCCTCACCGAAAACCGGTCTCGGGAGGTCAAGGTGAAGTTGGCGGCGGGATCCGCGCGCGTCATGGTTGAAATGAGCGACGCCTTCGATCCGGAAGCGCTGGTCGACGCCGAAGTTCGGATACGGGCCCTTTGTTTCAATCTCCACAATCGGAATCGCCAGTTTGTGAAGCCGTTCCTGCAGGTGCCCGAAGGGGTCCGTATAGAAATTCAGAAGCCTCCACCGAAGAATCCATACGACGGCCCTGCGCTTCCGCTTTCCAACCTCTTTCGGTTTGGTGAGAACAGCACCGACCAGGGGCACCGCGTCCATCTTCAAGGCGTCGTCGTGCATCATCAGCCCGGTTCGGTCCTGTGGTTGCGGGATGGCAACCACTCTTTGCGGGTCGAGACGACTCAGGTCGAGGAATTGCGACCGGGAGACCAGATCGATGTCCTCGGGTTCTCGAGGCCGGCGGAATACAGTCCGGTCATCGAAGATGCCCAGTTTCGAAAGATTGATTCAAAACCGGCGCCTCTTCCAACCGTTCTGACAGATTTTTCCAGCGCATTGCGCAACGACGCAAACCTCGTCCAACTGGAGGCTCGACTGATCGAGGTACGTCACTTTCCGGACAGGATGGAACTCACCCTGGAATGGCTCGGTCGCCCCATCCGGGGGCATCTGCACATGCGTGAACAGACGCGGTATCCGTCCTCGTGGACGCCCGGCAGCATCGTGAGGGTCAGCGGTATATGCACGGTCGAGGCGGACGGCCCCGGCCCCCTCGGTGGACTCTGGGTTCCCAGTCAATTCCAACTTCTTCTTCGATCGGCGGACGACCTCGCCGTCGTTCGACCCCCGCCCTGGTGGAACGCGGAACGGATCGTATGGATCCTCTCCGCCTTTCTGACCCTCGCGATCGGTTCCATTGCGGGTATCATGTGGCTGTCCCGGCGCCGCCTCAAGGAGCAGATGCACCGACGGTCCATGGCCGAAGCGGAATTTTCTGCCATCCTGCGTGAGCGAAACCGTCTTGCGCGTGAGATCCACGACACCCTTTCACAAAGTCTGGGTGCCATCTCTGTGCACCTGGAACTGGCGCGCAGTCACGCGAATGAGCTCGGCGAGGATATCCGTCACAACCTCGGCACGGCCCATAAACTGGCGCGTGCCGCCCTCGCCGAGGCGCGAACCTCCATCTGGAACATGCGCTCGCAGGTTCTGGAGGAATGCGACTTGAGTGAAGCGCTGCGACGCATTCTCCGCCAACTGACGGACGATTCGAATGTACTGGCGGGAGTGACGGTGGAAGGGATCCCGCGGAGGCTCTCGCCGATGGTGGAAAATGATCTCCTCCGGATCGGGCAGGAAGCCATCAACAACGCGGCAAAACATGCACGGCCGGGGAGGATCGACCTCACCCTGAGCTATGAGAAAAGGTTGATCCGCCTCTCGGTGGAGGACGATGGTGCCGGATTCCTTGCAGAAACGCCGGCCGCGCAAGGACGCCGGAGCTTCGGGCTGGTGGGGATTCGCGAACGGGCCGAACTTCTGGGGGGCACCGTCGACATTCAGTCCGCTCCGGGAGAGGGCACCCGGGTGACCGTCTCGATCGCAGATTGAGCGTCAATCGTCCTATCCCGCGGTATCGGAGCCGGTCGCGCGCCTTCCCTCGCCGCTACGGCGGCCGGGGCCCTTCCAGCGAAGTTCCCCCAAATGGGTGATAGCGGAAGCCTGTGCCTTGTCATACGATAGCACCCGTGAGCCCCCTCGCCCTCCTCTCGCCACCCTCTACGTGATCGCCATGGCCCCGGACATCCATTTCACTGCTCCCGCCATGCTCGATTCAAATGCCGGGAGGAACATGCGCGTTCTCGTGGTGGATGATCATCCCTCCATGCGAATGGGCCTTGTTGCCCTCGTCAATGGTCAGCCCGGAATGGAGGTCGTGGCCGAGGCCTCCGATGGCGAGGAAGCGTTTGAAGTGTACGCGGATATCCGGCCGGACATCGTTCTCATGGACTTGCGCATGCCGGGAATGGGCGGCGTGGAGGCGATTTTCGGCATCCGGAAGTTGGATCCTGACGCGAACGTTATTATCCTCTCCACCTACGACTGGGATGAGGATATTCATTTGGCGATCCAGTCGGGAGTGAAATCCTATCTCCTCAAGGATACCTCTGTGGAGGAGATCGTGGAGACCATGCGGCGAGTTTACGAAGGTGATGCTGCGCTCCCGGGACAAGTAGCCAGAAGATTGGTCGAGCGTTCCCGGCGACAACAGCTTACGGAACGGGAACGCGAAGTTCTCGAGTTCCTCATCAAGGGGCGCAGCAACAAGGAGATCGCGTCGAGCTTGTTCATCTCGGAGGAGACCGTGAAGTCCCACCTCAAGACCCTGTACGGTAAACTGCAGGTCCGTGATCGCACGGAGGCTGCGATCGCCGCCATCCGACATGGCATTGTCCACCTCGACTGACCGCGAGGCTGTAGCAGCCGCTGGTCCGGTCAAGGCCAGGCGGCCCGGAGAGCGCTCAATTCCCCGCTCGAAACCGAGAGAACGGTTCCGTGCCGCACGGGATGAAAGGGGAAGTCCATCGGCTCCATCTCCTCGAAATCCGCTTCGGCCAGATCGTCGGTTCCATAAGCCTGATAGCCCTCACCCCGGCTGTACCAGTCGAGCAACAGGCACCACTTGGCAGGCTCACCGACTTCCGTGGACTCGATCAGGAAACAGGCGGGCCCCTCGTAGCCAGTCAACTTTGCCAGCGAAAATCCCTCGACCACGCTCCAGCCGTGCATCAGGTCCCCACTCGCTTCCATTGTGATCGCCTTGTCCTGCTCGTCCTTGGTGAACCGGTAGTAGACGTCGTTCTCCTGCACAATCGTGGTGTCGATAACGGTGGTCGCTTTCTCGATGTAAACAAAGGGGGCGCCAAAGGTCCTGAAGTCCTTCGTGTGGGCGGCCCAGATCCGGTGCTTCCGGAACTCATCGTCCGCAGTCTTGGAGGCCCAGAACACCATATACTCGCCTCGCTCCTCGTCCCAGATTGCCTCGGGTGCCCAGGTGCAACCAGCATTGCCGGGAGCCACCTTCACCAATCGCGGCTCAGACCAGTTCACGAGATCCTCGGATTCCCAGACGACGATCGACTGGCTGGCGGCAGTCTGTGCACGGCCCCAATCGGGGTTCAGGTGAATGGAGAGATCTGTCGCGATGAGGTAGAAGCGTTCGTTGTCGTGCGACCGGAGAAGGTAGGGATCCCGCACCCCGCGCTCGCCCACTGTGCTGATGAGGACCGGTTCGCCGCCATGGAGCGCCTCCCATGCACGGCCGTCCTCGCTGACCATGAAATAGACCTGCTCGGTCATGGGAGTCGCTTCACCGCGGAAGGTGGCGAACAGATAGCCGCCCTCGGTGGCGGCCTGCGACCAGACCGCCGCACCGAGAACAGCGAGGATCAAAAGAGCTCTACCTGCGGATCGTTTCATTCTGCGCATAAAATGGGTCACCCCTTGCCTCCCTTCGATGGTTGACCGGAAACCGGCGTCATCGAACATCGAGGCGCAGGTCCGCCGCCGGAAGCCCTTCACCGGAAAAGCGGACGACCACTTCCCCCGGTGTCCCCTCAGCCTGGACGTACGCCAGGATGCGCCCGTGATACACGTTGTGCACGGCATCGGTGTAGTCGCTCATATTCTCGTTGTTGCTGGCTTCCAGTCCGAGCAGGCGCGCGGGGCCCTCGATCGAGAACTGCACCTCATGAGTCGAGCCCATAACGGGTGTTCCCTCCTCGTCCACGACCTGTGCAACAATCATCGCGACGCCTCGTTCCCGATCCACTGAAGTCACATTGCTGGAAAGCTCCAGACGAGCCGCCTTCCCCGCCGTTCTGAGGGTGTTTCGCACCGTTTCGACGCCACTGGCGTCGTATCCGACCACCTCGAGTTCGCCCGGTTCAAAGGCAATATCCCACGAAATCACGCCGGTTTTTTCGTTGATGGAGCGCGCCGGACCCACCTTGGAACCATTCAGAAAGAGTTCCGCCGTCTCGGCGTTCGTATAACAAAGAACCCGGATCTCCTCCCCTTCCTCGTAATTCCAGATGGGCCACGCGTCTATTGACTGCCGGTCCCCCTCAGGCGCGTGCTCGGTTCCGAGATGGATCACCGGCTGTTCGCTCCACAACGCCTCCCGGAAGCGGCCGCGGGGCTTGATAAACCCGCCGAGATCGAGCAGGCCCGAATAGAACCCCCGGGACGGCCATGCCCCGGATTCGCCGAGATAGTCGATTCCCGTCCAGAGGAATTGGCCGAAGATGAAATCGTTGTCCGTTACCGCTAGCCACGCCTCGTAGTCGTGCCGGTTCTCGCTCCCGTAGATCACCCGATCCGGATACTGCTCGTGATCAATGACATAGCGGTCCTCCGTGTAGTTGTAGCCGGCGATATCGAGCGCGGCGGGATAGCCCGTCTGGTTCGACATCACCACCCCGGCCAACCCCGCCGTCACCGGGCGGCTGGTGTCGTGTTCCTTGACGACGCGGGCGAGGCGCTCCGCAATGGCCCCCAGACGGTTCGCATCCGGTCGCTCGGGATCATAACCGCCGAACATCGGTTGGGATATCTCCGATCCATCAAGGATCGGATGCGAATAAGGATCGTTGGGATAATCCACTTCGTTGCCGATACTCCAGGCAAAGACGGAAGCATGATTGCGGTCGCGGCGCACCATGTCTGCGAGGTCCCGACTGCTCCACTCCTCAAAAAAATCGTAGGATCCCTCGAACCCCGGCTCACCCACGTTCCAACCTTCAATCCATTTCCGCTTGGGAAATTCCCACTCGTCGAAAGCTTCATTCATGACGAGCAACCCCAGTTCGTCGCACAGTTCGTAGAGATCCGGCGCCTGGGGATTGTGGCTTGTCCGGATCGCGTTGACTCCGATGCTCTTGAGCGTTAGGAGCCGCTCGCGCCAGACTTCACGGGGCACGGCCGCACCGAGGACACCCGCGTCATGATGGAGGCAGACGCCTTTCATTTTCATCCTGACGCCATTGAGACTGAAGCCTGTATCGGGATCGAACGCGAAAGTCCGGATGCCGGTCTGAAACGATGTTCGATCGACGATTTTCCCACCGAGCTCGAGCGTCGTCCGCAGCTGGTAAAGGTATGGGTTATCCACACTCCAGAGAACCGGAGCATCGACGTCCAGCGAGAGCGAATGATTGCCCACCTCGCCGGCCGCCACTGTCTTCTTGGCAGTTCCCCGCGCCACTATCTCTCCCCGGTCGGAGACAAGTTCATGGCGGAGGATCACTTGCACCGTTTCTTCAGACTCATTCGCAATCTTCGTCTCGACGCGCAGCAAGGCGGTGTCTTCGTCGACAGACTCCGGAAAGGCGAAGACTCCCCAGTGATCGAGATGAACCGGTTGGGACCGGACCAACCAGACATCCCGGTAAATCCCGGAACCGGTGTACCAGCGGGAGTCGGCGAAACGGCTGTGATCCACCCGCACCGCAATCGTGTTGGGCTCGTCGAAACGCACGTAGGGAGTGGCGTCGTAGAGAAAGGAGATGTAGCCGTTCGGACGGTGCCCCAGGAGGTGCCCGTTAAGATACACGCTGCTACGGTTGTAGACACCCTCGAAATAGAGGAAGACCTTCTCCCCCTGCTCCCGATCGGAAGGGATCTCGATCGTCTTGCGATACCATCCGATCCCCCCCGGCAGGTAACCCGTGCCACTCGCAAGATCCGGGCTCAGTTCACCCCGGACACTCCAGTCGTGCGGAAGATCGACACCTTCCCATGTGCGGTCATCGAATTCCGGTTTCTCCGCCCCCGAAGCATCCTCGAGGATGAACTTCCAGGACTGATTCAACAGGCTGGGCTGCCCAAAAGAGGTCTGGCCCCAAGCGGTAGAGGCGGTCCAGAACAAGAGAAGGAGCGCAACGAAGCGGAAACGATGAGTTTGATGCATGATAAACAGATAAGTCCGGGTGTACGAAAGAGGACTCTAGATAAGGGCAATTACATGGAAAGCCATAAGCCGCAACGTACCTCTGTCGCCTAAAAACTGAAGCTATTGGACACCGACCAAACGGTCTCTCGGGGGAGGACCGTTTGAGCAATCGACCCGTCCGGATTGGCACGAGTCGCGATGAAATCATCATCCGCGAACGCGTCGCGAACATTGACCTGAATCACCCAGTCGACGTCCTTCCAGATCTTTCGGCGGTAAGACACCCAGAAGTCGACGTGCGTCTCCGCGCCGATCGTGATCGGTTTGTTCAGATCAGGAACCCATGAGCCCCCATCCGCATCCCAGCGCAGATAATTCCCGATGATGCCTTCGTCCTGCCAGCGAACGGCGCCACCTACGCCGATGCCCTTGAAAGTTCCCTCCCGGAAATCATAATTGGTCACCAGATTCCAGTGCCAACGGCGGAGTTCGTCCACCGGTCGGCCGTCGGAGG
Organism: uncultured Puniceicoccaceae bacterium; assembly: GCA_964629165.1. Lineage (GTDB taxonomy): Bacteria > Verrucomicrobiota > Verrucomicrobiia > Opitutales > Oceanipulchritudinaceae > CAWVVV01. The sequence goes on along the minus strand of CAZVQJ010000008.1, from coordinate 13,730 downwards.
CACGCGCATTGACATAGGGTTGATAGACTGTCTCGGCGTACCGGTTGCCAAACTTCTCCCCTTGCGAATGGAGGTCCCCGTATTCGGGGATGTCGGCATAGCCGTCCACGTCCCAGTAGGTCAGAGCGACCGTCTCGATGCCGTCCAGCCACCAATCCTTGTTCCTCTCGATATATTCACCCCAGTTCGGAAGGATATTCGAACGCACCGCTTTCGTCTCCGAAACATTGAAGGCGATGCGCCAGTTCGGAGTGGGTTGAGCGGTCAGTTCGATCTCCAGTCCGGTGGAAGTGAGGTCATTGACGTTTCGCCTGTTTGCCGGATTCTGCCATTCGATCCATCCGCCGTTGCTATCCCGTTCGAAGTTCGATAACGCCCAGAACGCCTGGTCGATCGGACGGGACCATTCAGCCTCGGAACGCGCGGTGAACCAGGCTTCGCGGTATTCCCGCTCGTCCGCATCGATCGGCGGTGCCTGGTAGGGCGCATTGGTTTCCGGATCGATCTCGCCTTCCATCACATAGGTGGGCGAGGACACATCCTGTGAGCGGCGAAGTCGCAGAGGCTGATCGAGGATCTCCGGACGGTTTCGCCAATCGGCCGGAAGCGGCTGATTGGCCATGCTCGTGTCGTAGTTCCCCTCGCCAAACATCCAGTTGTTGATCAGCCACTCGGGAATCGGCTGGGGATTCGAGCCACCGCTCAAGGTGTCTCTCCGCATCGAGTTCATCGTGCGGACCAGCTCGTTCTTGTTCCAGTTGAAGTCCGGTTGTGACCCGACCACCGGTGTGTTCTTCTGCACCGTCTTGTAGTCCGTAATGCGCAAGGTGAACCGGTTGTCGAAACCACTGATGAGGATCCCGTAGTCGGTCGTTTCCCCGGAGGGGGTTGCGATCTCATTGCCATAGACATCAAGGCCGAGTTCTGAAGGACGGAAGGTGCTCGACTCGTTGTAGAACAGGCTTACCTGAAGACCGTAGGGCAATTGTGTTCTGAAAAGATCGAGAATCTGGTGGGTGTGCAGAACGATTCCATAACTCCTCCGTTGTTGCTTGGCATTGACGATCGAGGAACCCGGAGAGTCGTAGGTCCAATGAGGGCTCCAGGGCAGCGGAGCGTCGAAGCGTTCGGGATCCCGCGGCACATTGCCTTTGTCCTCCCGCACGTAGTCGTCTTCGCGCCATCCGAAGAGAGGCATGAGGGCGTCGTTCAGGAGGCGACCCTGCCACACGAACGACTTCGATTGGGTGCGATTGTATCCCGCAGAGGCGCCATTGAGCATCAGGTCGAAATCCGTCTCCGCGCTGAGCAGCCGGTAATCCCGCGTCCAATGTTCGCCGCCGTTCGAAAAGGCTCCGACGGCCTGTGTCAGCTCCGGAAATTGTCTGACCTGGATCCCTGTAACAGCCGAAGGAGGAATGTTTGCGAAGGAATCATATCCGCGCAGATCCTCGCTGATGTAGTGCATCGCCTGCCACTCGTCGAGCCCCACCCAGTCACCATTGAAGGCGTCGAGGGCGTAATCCACGGGCCATTTGTAGAGGCTGTAGTTGTACCCGAAATTCTCCCTGCGTTGCTCCGACAGGACCCCCGTAAACGTGTGTTCTCCCAGCAGCGTACCCAACCAGCTGCCATTCCCGAGGAGGTTCCGCGTATCGAGTTTGTAAAAGCCCGTAAAGCGATAGGCAGTTCTCTCGATCTCCTGCCGGTGCCCGCTCGAACCACTGAAGAAGTAGGCACGACCGACATTCGGATTGGGGGAGCCGTCGCGAAAGGTCTCATTCACATCGATCCCGATCGAGTTGCCCGAGGCGAGGCTTTCTCCGCCAAAGCGGTAATTCTGCCAGTCGAGGGCGAGATCCCAACCAAGCTGGCCATGAAAATAGGTTTGTGTGATCTGCGCGTACGCGGATTCAAAATTGTTGAATTCGAATTTGTTGGGGCCGGGCAGGCTTTCATGCACGAGTGCAAAGGGGCCGCCATTGAGGGTGGACCAGGTCCAGTTGGTGCTTCCGAATCCGTCGAATGTATTACCCGTTGTGGCCTCGTAGTCGTTGATGATTTCCATCACGACGGGGTTGTTTGCGTAGTAGCTTTTTTGATTCAACGGATGGCTGCTTCCCCACACCGAGGTCGGATTGGCGATTCCGCCCCAGGCATTCCATCCGTTGCTGTCTCCCCCACGCTGCCGAATGGCGTTGAAACCGCCCGCGCCGGAGGCTCCGCCTCGCGGATTGCTAAAGAGCGTTCCGGCCGCGTCATTCCACCACGCATTGGCAGGTGCCTGAGTGTAATACTCTCCCATCGCATTGTAATCGGGATCGTTGACTCCGCGTTCGTCGAGTGTGCCTCTATTGGCCCGGTTCGGATCGAAGAAGACGGAGATCAGATCAATCGGCGGAGTGTGATCGGGCCGGTTGCCCTTGATTTTTCCCGCTTCCAGTTTGACGTCGAACTGGGTGAAGATTCCCTCCCGGATGTCTGGTTGCCAGCGCACCGCGGTGTAAATCCGACGATCGTTATTGTAGGTCGGCTCACGGCGGTAATTGCGCTCATCGTTCAGACCGACCACACGAATGCCGAGAACGTTGTCGATGATTGGCACATCCACATCGAGGACCTCGCGATGGGATCCATGCTTCGAGAAGACCACTTCAGCCCAGTTGCGCTGTTCCAAAAGGTTCGGAACCTTGAGGGTGTTGTTGATGATCCCCGCCGGGCTGCCCAAGCCAAAGAGAATCGAGTTGGGGCCTCGCTGAATGTCGATGCGTGTCGTGTTGTACCAGTCCATCGGGATGTCCGAAGCAAAATACTCCCGCGCGAGGTCCGCCTCATTCAGACCCCGTACGCGCGTTGCGCGATGGGGTTCGCTCAACAGCCGGTCCCGGTATTGCGTATTCCTGTCTCCACTGGCGCCGCCATAGAAATTCCCGCCGACCCCGGCGATCTCTGTGTTGGTGGTATAGATGAGGATATCCTCGAGCTTTCTGGAGCCGGTATCCCGCATCATCTCCTCCGTCACAACCGTGATCGCAGAGCCCAGGTCCTTCAACTCCGTGTTCAGTCGCGACCCCGCGAGCGTTGAAGTGGCCGCGTAACCATTATCCTCGTCAGCCGCGACTTCGAACGGGGATAATTCGATGACGGGGCCCTCCTCATCCTCCGCTTCCTCCGATTGGGCGATGGTAGAAAACGGGAGCGCTAGCAAGATGCCGGTCAGGACACATTTCTTGAGCGCGTGAATCCGACGGCCAGAGCTCAAGGAAGGGACATTCTGTGATGGGTAGTGGGGATCTGATGTTCGCATGGGAGTCGGTGCTTTTTTAGAACCAGCGCGAACAGGCGTCACTGTTCGGGTTGTTCCGAGTTTCTGAGCTGACCCCGCATTCCGGCCGCCGAGACGGGTGAGCTTTCGACTATCACGACCGAAGAAGATGCGGGGAGTGAAATACCCCGTTATTCTAACAGCCCGGACCGCCCATCCACATCCCCCAATCGGGTGAAATCGGATCCCCGAGCCGCAACGCTACAGCGATCCCCTCCCGCTGGAAGGCGGCGCTCCCGTGACGCTCCGTCGACCCGAAATGCAGATTGGAAAACCGTGGCCCGCTCGAAACTCTACCGCGGGACCTTTCAGGCAATTGCCAAGCCCACGTATTCGATTATCCATTCACCCCCCCCCCCGAAAGCGGGTTGGTCAACGACGGTTGGGTGCGGCGCCCGAAGACTCTTCGAGGTAGGCCGGCGGAGGGGGTGGTTCCGACAAATTGATCGGCTCAAAATCCTCGGTGAGATATTCGGCCAAGGCCGGCACACCTTGTTGGATCCCCGTCGCGACGACCTTGGAAAGGAGGTATCCTCCATAACCGCTGAGGTGAGTCTGATCGGAAAAGGCGGTGCCCACCTCCGAACCGAGGGCCGTCCAGAGCTCCTTGCTCATGGACCACTGGTCGATGAGCGGCACGTCATTTTCGGCTGCGAACTCCCGCATCGCGCGGGCCCACGGGCCGACCGAATCTTCGTTTGCCCGTCGCTCCATCGGCGTGACGAGAACGAGGGTCGCACCGCGACGCCGCGTCTCCGCAAGGTAGACACCGAGGTACGCCTTGAAGGTTGTCTGCGGCTCCGTATAGGTCTGGGGCCACTGAGGCTTGGAGTCGTTGTGTCCAAACTGGACAAGAAAGAAATCGCCCGCCTTCATCTGGCTGAGGACCTTGTCAAAGCGCGCGCCGGTAATGAAACTCTTGCTCGTTTCGCCTCCCTCGGCGCTATTGCAGACCGCAAGAGCGGGTCTGAAGAACTGGCAGATCTGCGTCGGCCAATTGCCGCCGGGACCGCGGCGCGGGTCACCCACGGTCGAATCGCCCGCTACAAAGACGGTCGGAATACGGTCGTCTTTCACGATTTCCAGCGCCCGCAAGACGGGCCGCTTGCCATTAAACTCGATCGTCAGTTTCTCATCCCAGACGCGCGATTCGGCTTCTCCTGCAAGGAACATGTTTACGATCGAGTCGCCCGGAGCGTTCGCAGGCGGAGGCGGCAACTGGGGACGCCGCACATTGGCGACAAAGGTCCGCGTGACTACCTCCCCTGGCTCGAGCCTGATAGCTGTCGCCATGAGGCGCCCGACCTCGGTCCGGATCGTGACCGCCGAGCCGCCCTCGCTGGCCCCAACGAAAGTGGCGGTGATCCGGTAGTTGCCCTCCGGGGCCTCGACCGAAAAGAAGAACGGCGAATCCTCCGTCGTCACACCGACCGGAGTCTGCTGAACGTCGGAGCCGAGATCAAAGCCATAGCCTCTTTCGATCTCGTAGTCTGTGCCAGCCTCGACCCGGCGATACCCGGCATCCGGCGCATCGAGTGCGAAATGAAACCGGTATGCTGCCTCCACCGGCGGCGTTGGCGGAAGCGGCTTGTCTTCCGGACGTTGTGCATCGATGCGATTCGGCATCTGGATTGCAAGGAGCACAAGCAGAGAGACGACACCGTTTCTCTGGCAGAATGGATTGGAGAGTTTCGCCATCGGTTTGTCGGAAAAGCCTGGAAGACAGCCTCTCAAGAATCAATGCCCGGCAGAGAGACTTGCTCGCTGGCGCAGATATCGGCTGAGTCCAGCAGCGTTGGCCCCGCCATGGATTGCCATGCCTCATACGCGATGATCGGCTGCGATCCCGATCGGTCGCAAGAATCGGATATTCTTCCGAGCACTCCCGTGTTACAACAGCAGACGCATGAAGCCGGAAACAAACGAAACATTCCTCACCGGGAAAGAGGCTCTTGTGACGGGAGGAATCCCGCGGCATCGGCGCCGCCCTCGGTCGCGTTTCCGCCGGAGCCAGCGATCGAACCGGTGCCACGATTCGCGTCGACGGTTGGGTCATCTCCTAGAACAACATAATCCACGCACCATGGGATCTCCTCCTCATCATCACCGCTTTCATCCCTCGCTGATGCACGATCTCGCGCGCTACATCGCCACCCGTTGTGATGAGCGTTTGACGTTGAAGGAACTGGCGCGCGAAGCACACCTCAGCCCTTCACATTTACAGCGATGCTTCAAGGAGGTAATTGGCGTCAGCCCGCATGAGTATCAGGAGTCATGCCGCCTGGAAAAACTCAAGGCGGGCCTTCGCATCCCCGGTGTCTCCGTGACGGACGCCATCTACAACGCCGGTTTCGGATCGCCGAGTCGCGTCTACGAACGGATCGATACGCGCCTTGGGATGACGCCCGGTGATTACCAGGCCGGGGGCCGCGGACTGGCGATTTCCTACGGGGTCGATGCCTGCCCGCTGGGCACCGTAGTGATCGGCGCGACGGACCGCGGGGTGTGTTTTCTCCAGTTTGGAGATTCAAGGGCGGAACTCGTCCAAGCCCTGGAACGAGAGTTTCCCCTCGCAAAATTCGAAGCCATGAAATCGGCATGCAGGCACGAGTTTGCGCGCTGGATGACCGCACTCGACGCCTATCTTGACGGGCGCTCGGCGAAGCTCGACCTTCCGCTCGATATCCACGGCACCGCCTTTCAAATCAAGGTGTGGAAATACCTCCAGTCGATTCCACCCGGCGAGGTCATGCCATATGCGGGGGTCGCCCAAGCCATCGGTCATCCCCGGAGCATCCGGGCGGTGGCCGGAGCCTGTGCCCGCAACCGGATTGCCATCGCGATTCCGTGTCACCGCGTGATTCGCGGAAATGGCGAACTCGCAGGCTACCGCTGGGGCCTTGAGCGGAAGCGAAAGCTCCTCGCGCTGGAAGCAAGCGGAGACAAGGGCCTCCGTGACAAGGAATGATTGTTCTACCGAAACATCAATACCGGCACCAGGCAGGTGCGGATCATCGTCGTCGTGGTACTGCCGATGACGAGTCTCCGGATGCGGGAATGGCCATAGGCCCCCATGACGAGCAGGTCGATCTTTGCGCTTTTTACCGTCTCCGCGATGACCTCGTCGGCGTGACCGTCCACCTGACGCGCCTCAACCGAAAAACCGGCCCCGCGGAGGGCATCCTCCGCACGCTGCAGGTCGCTCTCCATCGCCGAACCCGGTCGCCCGCATTGCAAAAGGATGCAATCCAGGCCCCGAAGAAGCGGTTGAGAAACGGCAAAATCGACCGCTTTGCGCGCGCTCGGGCCCCCATCGTAGGCAATCAACATGCGCTCAATCGGCTTGAACGCGCGTGATGAGACGAGAACGGGGCGTTGGGCGGCGACGACGACCCGTTCAAGATGTGCTCCGAGGTGGAGCTTCTTCATATTTGCGCCCTGCCCTCTCTTGCCGACCACGAGTAGGCAGGCTCCCTCCTCTTGTTCCTGAAGGGTCTGGAGAAAGTCGCCGTGGAGCGCCTGCAACTCGACCCGGGTGAAGGATGCACGTTCGAAATGAGCTTTCGCCTCATGTAGGATGATCGAAGCCCGGGCGTTTGCCACCCGCCCCCGGGCCTCATCCAGCGCGACGAGTTCTTCCTTGAGGGCCTGACGGGCGTTCATCCCGATGCTGCCGCTCAGGTTGACATAAGGGACGCTTTCGCTCCGAACATCGACAACGTGTAACAGATGGACGAACGCATCCATCCGGCGCGCCGCCCAGACCGCATGGTCATAGACGCTGGCGGCATACTTCGATCCGTCGGTGCAGGCTAGAATGGTCGTTTCAGAGAACATCGAGAACAGGGGGGTCAGTGAAGGCCGGGTTCATCCATCGCGCCCGGCTTGTCATGTTGGGCAATCTTGAGGACCAGCGTCTCGCTGGCTTTGTTCAGGCCGAACAGTTCGACTTCGGTGCCTTCCCGGCGGAACTTCAAGACAACCTGATCGAGGGCATGAATCGCGGAAAGGTCCCAAAAATGGGCCTGCGAAACATCGATGCGCACTGACTGGATGACCTCGCGGAAATCAAACGCCTCCGCAAATGTGCTCGCGGAAACGAAAAACAGCTGGCCGCGGACGGAGTATGTCCGCGCCTGACCGTCTTCCGAGAGATCCGAGTCGATCTCCAGCAATCGAGACACCTTGTAGGCAAAAAACAGCGCACTCAGGAGGACGCCTACTCCGACGCCAAGCGCGAGGTTGTGCGTGAAGACAACGGTCACGACGGTCGCGACCATGACGATGCTCGACGTGCGATGGTGAACCCGGAGGTTGGCGAGCGAACGCCAATTGAAGGTTCCCACCGCCACCATCATCATCACCGCCACAAGCGCGGCCATCGGGATCTGCTTCACCCAATCCCCGAGCACCACAATCAAAATGATCAGGAACACCCCGGCCGAGAGGGTCGAAAGACGTCCGCGCCCACCGGACTGCACATTGATCACGGATTGACCAATCATGGCGCAGCCAGCCATTCCGCCGAAAAAGCCGGAAACGACATTGGCCATGCCTTGGCCGACACACTCTCGATTGCGATTGCTGGGCGTATCTGTGAGGTCGTCCACGATCGTTTCGGTCATCAGGGACTCCAACAAACCGACGATCGCGAGGGGGATCGCGGTCGGCAGGATGATCCGCAGGGTCTCGAGGTTGAGAGGAATGTCCGGGAGCAAGAACACCGGCAGCGTGGCAGGAAGCTCTCCCATGTGGCCCACCGTGCGCAGGTCGAGTCCCATCCACACGGAGACACCAGTCAGGGCGACAATGCAGATCAACGGGGACGGCACGGCGCGGGTCAGTCGGGGAAATCCGTAAATGATCACAAGACCGGCCGCAACCATCGCGTACATCGGCCATCCCTGCCCCCGGAACTCTGGCAACTGCGCCATGAAAATGAGAATGGCGAGGGCGTTCACGAAACCCGTGACGACGGAGCGGGAAACGAAATTCATCAGATTCCCCAGTTTGAACACTCCCGCGACCATCTGGAGCAAACCGGTCAGGATCGTGGCCGCGAGCAGGTACTGCAGCCCGTGTTCCTTGACGAGAGTCGTCATCAAGAGCGCCATCGCACCGGTCGCCGCGGAGATCATCCCCGGGCGCCCGCCCGTGAACGCGATCACCACCGCAATACAGAACGAGGCATAGAGCCCGACCTTTGGATCAACCCCCGCAATGATCGAAAACGCGATCGCCTCGGGGATCAGCGCCAAGGCGACAACCGCTCCCGCAACGAGGTCGCGTCGAGTGTTGAAAAAGAAACTATTGGCGTAGGACTGGGCTGGCATGAAACCGAAGAGCACGAACCGGAATGACCGCCCGTCGATACGCGGGGTCCACCGTCACGCAAAAACGTCGATCAGCAAAAAGCGCCTACGCCATCCGTTCCCCCGGAATTGTCGAGGCAGAACTCGCGAATGGCGCGCCCCTCGATGATGATCTCCGGCCACGCTCCCCGGGGACGGTTGGCGAGCCGCGCGAATCCCCCGCTTTGCTTGCCGAGTCGTCGGGTCCTGCAGGATTTACCAGAAGACGGCGTAGAGCACAATTGTCGCGAGGACGACAGCGATCCCGGCGAATTTTGCTCCGGGGGAACTGCGCATATCGATCTCGCGGTTCTCCGGCATCACGACCGGCGTCCGAAGAGGATCCACGAGGGTGAGGACTGTTCCCGTCAACAGAATGAGGATGAAGCAGATTCCCATGCGATCGAGGAAAGCGACATCGTTGGCGTACCAGAGACCGCTCGAGGCAAGCCAGGGACCGACCCACCATTTGATCGCCCCGTAGAGGACCACATTGAGAGCGATGCCGAGCCAGCCGAAGTATCGCGGAGCCCGCGGGACGAGGAAGCCAAATATGAAAATCGCGAGCACGCCGGGGCTGATGAAGCCCTGGAACTCCTGAATAAAGGTGAATATTCCGCCCCATTTCGGGCTGTCCAGACTCGGGGCGATCGAACAGGCGATGAGGACGAAGATGACGACAAAAATCCGCCCTGTCCGCACCAGCGAGGCAGGCCGCATATTCGGGATGATCTTGTTGACGATATCCATCGTCGCGATCGTCGAAGCTGAATTGAGCATCGAGGCTAGCGAGCTGATGACCGCCCCGGTGATGGCCGCCATGACAAACCAGGTGATTCCGGGGAAAAGCAGGTTTCGCAGGAGAACCCCGAAGGAGGCATCGTAGTCGTAACCGACGAGAGTATCCGTGATCGGAAGACTATTCTGGCCGCGGGCGATCGCGACCAGCGTCTCGTTGATCGTGAGGAGCGAAAGCGCGTCATCTGCCTGCGCGAGGTCCTCCGGCGTGACCTGGAGGCGTTCCGCAACCACCTCCGGCGTAATGCCGAGCTGCTCCGAGTTGTGGGTGATAATGTCCTGCGCCTGTGCGCCGCTGACGCCCGCAAAATTCTGAGAAAAACGGAAAATGGCTGCTTCCCGTGCTTCAAAACGTTCGATCAAGGCACCGTTTTTCGCTGTCGCCGCATCGCGGAGGTCTCCGCTGAAAAGGTTGAACGCGAGAATGCCCGGAACGACCACGACGAACGGGATAATGAGCTTCAGCCCGGCCGCGAAAACAACGCCCTTCTGCCCTTCCGCGAGGGACCGCGAGCCGAGCGTGCGTTGCACGATATACTGGTTCAGGCCCCAGTAGAAGAAATTCGGAATCCAGAGTCCGAGGATCAGGGCTGTCCATGGAATGTCCGAATCTGTCGCCGGGCGAACCATGTGAAGTTTCCCGCCCGATTGATTGGGCCCTTCCTGGACTTCTCCCGAATTGAGGAGCCTGAAGCGTTCGAATGCGCCGGCCTCCGCCAACTCCTCCTGTGTGACCGTGGCGGTCGCCACCCGTGTTTCAAAAAGTTCGGCAGGATCCATCGCGCCAAGCCGATGAAACGCCAGCACAGCGATGATCGCCCCGCCGAGAATCAAACCGACGCCCCACACCAGATCCGTCCACGCACAGGCTTTGAGACCACCGATGAAGACGTAAACGGCCGCAAAGAGCCCGATCAGCCAGCACATCAGGGTGAGGCTCGAGACAAGCGGCACGTTGGAGGCGACGACACTGACGACCTTCGCTCCGGAATAGATGACGGAAGCAGTCGGCACGCCCACAAGGATCACCATCGTGGCAATCGCCATCACGGTGCGCGAAAGCACGCCGTAACGATATTCGAGAAACTCCGGAATCGTGTACAGGCCACAGCGCAGCAACTTCGGCAGGAACACGAATGCGACCACGACGAGGGTGACCGCTGCCATCCATTCGTAGGACGCGATCGCGATCCCCAGCCAGTCAGCCGCCTTGCCCGTCATCCCCACAAATTGCTCCGTCGAAATGTTGGCGGCGATGAGTGAAAAACCGACGAGCCACCAGGTGAGCCCCCGGCTGGCGAGAAAATAGTCACTGGCACCTTTGGTACCGGCTGTGTCCTCGTCTCGACTTTTCCAGATTCCGAGGGCAATCACGCCGACGACCGCGACGACATACAAAATGAGATCGAGAAGGCTCATGAATAACGGGGGCAGAAGGGATCAGTAGTTAGGGGCAGCTCCGCAGAACGGCGGTTCGATTCGGCCTTCGCGACCACTCGAAGTCAACGCCGGATTGCAGGCTCGCGTGAAAGGTGGCCCCACGGACGAAACGGTGTCATGGATTTTCCCGGACAGGATCGAGGGCAGCCTGCACCGCTCCCGAAACCCGCCGCTTGACCACTTCAACCGCAATCCGTAATCCTCTCTGTAATCCTCCGCCCATGCGTTACACCGCCTTCCTTCTCATCCTGGCCGGCATCGCCATGGGCACCGTCGGGACGCTCCTGCTGCTTCCCGATGTCGATCCGGTGAACGCATCCACCGTTGTCCGCGCGCCTGCCGCAAGCGATGAAATCACCCGTCTGCGCGAGGCCCTCAATGCGCGTGAGATCGCCCTCGCCCGGGAGATGACGCGCGCAGCCAATCTCGAACAGACGGTTCGCCAACTCCGGGAGCAGCTCGCCATGCAACCCGGCCTGGAAGACGAGGATGAGCCGGAAGACCTGGCCTATGGCGACCGCAACGAGTTTCTCCGGGACCGCATGATTTCCCGCATGCAGCGCATGAGTGACCGTCAGCTCGACGAAATTGTGCGGGTGGCCGAACTGACGCCGGATCAGATTACGGCCGTGCAGTTCATCCTCCAGGAACGGTTCGATCGGCGAGCGGAAGTCGCGGCCGCCCGGATGCGTGGAGAAGAGATCGAATTTTCGGGCGGTCCCAGTCTCGCCGAACAGCTGAGCGAGGTGATGACTCCGGAGCAGTTTGACGCCTACCAGGAATATCAGGCGGCCGTCCAGCAGAGTCGTGTCGAGACCGGTGCCACCGCCCAGATGAACGCCATCGCCCCTCAATTGGGGCTCACCGATGCGCAAAAGGACGCGGTCTATGCCCTCTTCTACCAGAACCTCGAGATGCAGATGAACGAAGACGCCCCACCGGCGGACGATCTCGAAGGATTCCTCCACGAGCAGATGCAGTCCGTCCTCACTCCCGAACAGTTCGTGCAGTGGCAGGAGGTGAATGCGCGACGCAGCGGGCGGGGTTCATCCCCCGACAGACGATAGTGCCGCTCCTCAGGACGCTGCGATCGTTCTTATGGTTCCGCCCATTGTCGCGCGAGGACACCGGGAACGTCGCCCCGGGCCAGTTGCAACCACAGGGCCAACGCTTCCTCTTCTCCTGACAGCGGCAGGACCCTGAGCGGAATCAAGGGCGGCTGCATCCGCTCGAGGACCGCGATCCAGCGCTCATCGATCGTGACAGACCATCCACTGACATGGATCAGGCTTGCATCCGGAAAATCCGCATCGGCAGCGTCCGCGAGCGAACGAAGGACTTCGCGCAGTTGCCCGGGATCCGGACAGATGAGGGTCGTTCCGAAGGCGTCAGTCGTGTGATAGGTCGGGCGCACAGCAGTATTTGCAAAATGGCTTCAGGCACCGACCGAGGGCGACCATCGGGCAAAGAGGGAGAGCGGCAGCCGGTGGCAGCCGAATGTTGGTACCAAGACAAGTTCTCCCGCCGTCACCGCACCCGCCGGAAAGAGGTCCTCGAGGAGGTTTTCCAGCATGATCGACGATGCCTCAAGATTGTACATGGTGAGGATGCAACAGAGCGGTTCCGCGCTGAGGAGTTGCCGGAGGTTTCCCAGAAAATCGACAATCTGTTGTTCGACCTTCCAGATTTCGCCCTTCGGCCCTCGCCCGAAGCTCGGCGGATCGAGGAGGATCGCGTCGTAGACCTTTCCTCGCCTGATCTCGCGCGAGACGAACTTGAAGGCGTCGTCGAGCAGCCAGCGCACTGGTTTCGTTCCGAGTCCGGATAAAACCTGGTTTTGCCGCGCCCATGCAATCGCGGGTTTGGATGCATCGACGTGCGTCACGCGGGCACCGGCCGCCGCGGCGACAAGACTGGCGACGCCCGTGTATCCGAAAAGATTCAACACCCGGGCTTCCGGGCGGGTGCGCAGCTTATCGCGCAACCATTGCCAGTGTGCCATCTGCTCCGGGAAAACGCCCACATGGCGGGACCCGTCGGTGAGTTTCGCTTCCAGGGTAATGTCGTCCAGGTGCATCTTCCAATGCCGCAGGGGTCGACGATCGCGCATGCGCCAGGTGCCATCGCCCGAATAACTGGCGATGGCCCGCTCCCACTGCTCCGCCCCGGTTGCGGGCCGCCACCAGGCCTTCGGTTCATCTCGAACCAGGCGAACCTCGCCGAATCGTTCGAGCTTCCGCCCGCTTCCCGAATCGATCAGCTCATAATCGAGCCACGGCGTGTGCAGGACTTCGAGTGGCATCCCCGGTCTTCAACGAATCTGCCGCGCCGTCATGATCAGGATCGGATTGACCGGGACATCGTCATGAGGTCCATCCGAAGCCGTCTGCACCTGTGCGATCCCATCAACCACCTCCATCCCCGAAGTGACTCGTCCGAATACGGTATAACCGGGGGTGTCCCCGCTGGCATTGAGAAATGCGTTGTCCGTCAGGTTGATGAAGAACTGGGAGGTCGCGCTGTCGGGATCGTCCGTCCGTGCCATCGCGACGGTTCCCCGACGATTCGCAAGGCCGTTGTCCGACTCATTCGGAATCGCTTCAAAGGTCGGTTTCTCATCGAGGGTGGCGGTGAATCCGCCCCCTTGGATCATGAAGCCGGGAATGACGCGGTGGAAAATAGTGCCATCGTAGAAGCCCGCTTCGACATATTCCAGAAAGTTGGCGGTGGTCTCCGGAGCGAGATCTTCATAAAGCTCGATCGTGATCTGCCCATCGCTGGTGTTGAGGACAACCTCCACGCGTTCTGCCATCTGC